>JAAFGW010000039.1 GCA_010365175.1 Sulfuriferula multivorans
GGCGTCAGCCAGCCATAATCTCGTGCCAGCTCCAACCCTGGCGCGGTTTTTTCCAGTACAGTTTGCGTCTGTGGTCCAGCATACAACGGCACGGTAAAGGTCTTTTGCAAGCCAGGAGCGAGCATGCCTTCGGCCAGAATCACCCCGGCCGAATAGAGTCCGTCGCCCAGCGAACGCGTGTAATACTCGCGCTTGACGCTGCCCTCAGGCAACCAGGCCGACACAAAGTGGTGCTGAACCAGCCCCATCCAGCCGTTATCGGCGGTTTTTTCGAATTCAGCCTTGCCTTCGTGAATATCCTTGAAGGCCACTTTCTGAAATTTCTTGGCATCCGTGTAAAACGCCGGACCGGTATAGGTATGCAGGAAGAAAGACGACCCACGTGGTGCTTCACCATGACGGGTGAACTGATAATAGGGCGTCAGGTCGATAGGCTGCGTGCCGCCATTGATTACACGCGTTTTGACCAGGATTTCATAGCTGCCACGCTTGAAAATATAGGTCTTTTCAACCCGAACGCCGGTTACGGGATCGCTCCAAACCAACGGCACCTCCAACTGTACGGCGCCACCGGATAGTCGATAAGTGCCAGGATTCAGCTGATACGTGCTGCGGTGTGTGGGCAAATCCTTGCCCACCAACCCGCTTTGCGCCAGATAAGGCTGTGTCTGCGTTTCTTCGAACAAGGTGAACACCTTGTTCTTGTCTTCTGTCTCACGATATTTCAGCAGCTTCAACTCACGTAGATCGCCACCGTTGGCATCAATCGTGGCGTGGAGCACATCGGTTTCAACAACCGCACGCGCGCCCTTGCTAAACCCGGCTTGCGCTGGCGCAGCGACTGGCGCATTCAACGTCTGCCCCGGTGTCGGCGGCGTGCTTGCAGCCGGAATGCTCGTCGTCACCGGGATGACGGGCTGCGGTGCATGCTTGCTCTGCCAGCCTTCCCACAACAAAAGCAGTGAAAAGGAAAAGACAATAAAAAGGATCAGCCGCTGATTATCCATAGGACGGGACGCTGGTTAGTTAGGGGGAGACTCTGGCATGACAACCGATGACACATCGGCCACCACAGAAGGCCATTTTGCCATGGCGCGTTGACCCGCACGCTTGAAGGTCTTCATTAAATCGCGTGCCTCATCGCCGGGCGTGGGCTTGACCAGCAAACGCACGACAAAATCACAGGCAGGCAACTCAGGCAAAATCAGCCGGAAGGATTCACGAACGCATCGTTTGACGCGGTTGCGATCCACTGCACGCCGAAGAATTCGCTTGGCAACAATCATCCCCAACCGTGGAAAACCCACCGGGTTGGGGCGCACCATCACCATCAAAAAATCCGTTCGGGCACGCTGGTTTTCAGCAAAGACCCGGTCAAAATCGGATTTTTGGACCATGCGTGCATCGCGGAGGCGTAATTCCCCCGTGTTTTTAGCGCGCGCGTTGATTCCTTATACAGCCAGACGCACGCGGCCTTTGGCGCGACGTGCATTGATAATATTGCGGCCAGCCTTGGTTTTCATGCGGGCGCGAAATCCGTGCGTACGTTTACGACGTACGGTCGAGGGTTGGTAAGTACGTTTCATCGAGGTTCCTTTCAGGCTGTCACTGATCACCCGCAAAGCCGGACAACCAGTTAAAAAAATGTGTTGAAAAACCGCGTATTAGACCTTCTTTACCGGGGCGTTGTCAAGCTCACCCTCCGGCTTGGCCAAGCCGCTGAAATCTAGCGTGCCTGTGGATAACCTCCCCGAAGGAGAGTAATATCCGCATTCGAATCCCATGCCGTTTATCGCCAGACAACCCGCCCCTATGGATTCCTTTTGGGACCTTTGCCAAGAGCGCTTTCGCGCCAGTTTGACCCAGCAACAATTCAGTACCTGGATCAGACCCCTGGTATTTGACGACGCGGGAGGCGACGTCCGCATACTTGCGCCCAACCATTTTGTCATGGACTGGGTGCGTGAAAAGTTTGCCGACAACATCGACGGATGGGCGCAGGAGTTTTATGCACGGCCCATTGCCATTACCTATGCGTTGGGGAAAAAAATTGCCGCCCCACGCCCGCCCGCTCCTACCAGGATGGCAGCCTCTTCCCCTTCAAACGAGCCGACACGAATCGTTGCCCCAGCGCAAATCGGTCTGCGCATCAACCCGGGGTTTAATTTCGATAATTTTGTCTCAGGCCGGGCCAATCAACTGGCGCGTGCCGCGGCGCTGCAAATTGCCAATAATCCCGGTGTGGCTTACAACCCCTTATTCGTATATGGCGGCGTCGGTCTGGGCAAAACCCACCTGCTGCAGGCTATCGGCAACACCGTACGCCAAGCCAACCCCGATGCCCGTATCAGCTACATCCATGCCAACGACTACGTTGACGATGTGGTTAAAGCGTATTTGAACAAACAGTTTGACGACCTCAAGCGACGGTATATGTCTCTTGATCTCCTGCTGATAGACGATATTCAGTTTCTGGCCAAAAAAGATCGCACCCAGGAAGAGTTTTTCTACGTGTTCAACTCTCTGATTGAAAACAAAAAACAAATTGTGATCACCTGCGACACCTTTCCCAAAGAAATTACTGGGCTGGATGACCGGCTAAAATCCCGTTTTGCCTGGGGATTGACCGTTGCTGTTGAACCCCCCGAACTGGAGATGCGTGTTGCCATTCTGGTGGCCAAAGCGCAATCAGAAAACACCAAGCTTGAAGAAAACGTGGCGTTTTTCATTGCCAAACAAGTACGCTCCAACGTGCGTGAACTTGAAGGCGCATTAAAACGGGTCATCGCTTTTTCGCGGTTCCACGAAAAACCTATCACGCTTGAGTTGGTAAAAGAAGCGCTGCGTGACCTGATAGCCTCAACCTCGCGCATTGTTTCAATAGAAAACATCCAGAAAACCGTCGCTGACTTCTATAAGTTGAAAGTCTCCGACATGTTCTCCAAGAAACGCACCCGTAATCTGGCACGTCCACGTCAAATTGCCATGGCGCTTTCAAAAGAACTGACCAACCAAAGCCTGCCGGAAATTGGCGAGTCTTTTGGGGGGCGTGATCACACCACAGTCATTCACGCCTGCCGTAAAGTAGCGGAATTACGCGAAACCGAAGTGGATATCGGACGTGATTACTTGGTGTTATTACAAAGCCTGACTGGCTGAGGATGAAATGTGGATAAGGTGAATTGTGAGATTTGTGATGGAAATGTATCCCCACTCATCCCACTCTACCAAGGGTTTACCCACACCCTAAAAACGATCATAAGATTTTGTTTTTATTATAAAAATAGACTTACACACAGATTTTGGTCGCCTTTATTATGATTCTCAGGAATATATAAATGCTATTAGTACAAAGCGAACGTAACGCACTACTCAGCTCCCTCTCGGCCGTTGTTGGGGTCGTTGAACGACGTCACACCCTGCCGATCCTTTCCAATTTGTTGTTGGAAAAAAAGGGCAATCAGCTGACGCTGCTGGCGACGGACCTCGAATTGCAGATCAGCACCCAGCAGACCGTCGATGCAGGCGAAGATTTCGCCATCACCATTGCGGCCCGCAAGCTGTTTGACATCGTCCGGGCCTTGCCTGACTCGGCCAAAGTCAAACTGGATTCCAAGGACAGCCAGGTTGTGGTGAGCGCAGGAAAATCGCGCTTCACGCTGCAAACGCTGCCGGCTGCAGATTTCCCCAGAGTTGAAACCGGTGCCGGACTCGGCGCGGCCATCAGCCTGCCGCAAAAAACCCTGAAGCGTTTGTTGCAACTAGTGCAATTCGCCATGGCCAGCCAGGACATCCGGTATTATCTGAACGGCATGCTGCTGGTGCTGGAAGGCAAGCAGCTACGCGTAGTGGCGACCGACGGCCACCGCTTGAGTTATGCTGAAACCCAACTCGAAAACGAAGCTGAAACGCGTGAAGTCATCATTCCGCGTAAAACCGTGGTCGAATTATCCAAATTGCTCGGTGATGTGGATGATCCCGTGGAACTGCGCATCGGCGCCAATCAGGTCACCATTACCCTGCCTGAAACCGAGTTGGTCACTAAGGTTGTGGACGGAAAATTTCCCGATTACCAGCGTGTGATACCGATGAATCAACCGCGTCAGCTCAAGGCCAATCGCCAGAATGTGATGCAGGCTTTGCAACGTGCGGCGATTTTGTCGAATGAGAAATTCCGCGGTGTGCGTCTGGTCATGAGCGAGAACACCCTTGGCATTGTCTGCAACAACAATGAGCAGGAAGAAGCCGCTGACGAAATTGAAGTCAGCTACAACGGCGAACCCCTCGACGTGGGATTCAACGTGACCTATCTGCTGGATGGTTTGGGCGCGTTGAACAGCGAAGAAATAATGCTGTCGCTGGCCGATGCAAACAGCAGCATGTTGTTGTCCAGTGAAGGTGAAGTGGGCTTCAAGTACGTCGTGATGCCGATGCGAATTTAAGTGCCGCTGCTAATTTAAGTGCCGGTACTAATTAAAATCAGCAGCAGCCTGATTAATCCCACGCAACGTTACACACTGCAATAACCGACAGGAATACCCCCTCAGGGGATTGAATACCATGAGTGATAAGCCCGACAACATGCAACCCGGTAACGAAAATGGCGGATACGATGAAGACAGCATCCAGCAGCTGGAAGGCTTGGAAGCCGTGCGTAAACGCCCGGGCATGTATATCGGTGATACCTCGGATGGCTCAGGCTTGCACCACATGGTGTTTGAAGTGCTCGACAATGCGATTGACGAAGCGCTTGCGGGCTGGTGCGATGACATCAAAGTCATCATCCACCCTGACAATTCCATTTCGATTTCCGACAACGGACGCGGTATTCCGGTAGGCGTCAAATTTGACGACAAACACGAGCCCAAGCGCTCGGCAGCCGAAATAGTCATGACTGTGCTGCACGCAGGCGGCAAGTTCAACCAGAACAGCTACAAGGTGTCAGGCGGTCTTCACGGCGTTGGTGTGTCCTGCGTCAACGGTCTGTCGAAATGGCTCAAGCTGATCGTGCGTCGTGATGGAAAAAAATATGCGATGACGTTCAATCAGGGCAAAGTAGTCGATCGCCCGGTTGAAGTTCAAAATGGCGTTGAAGTCTCACCCATGCAAATCGTAGGAGACACGTTGACGCGTGGAACCGAGGTTCACTTTTTGGCTGACGAAGAAATATTCGGTGTCGGTCAGATCGTCTTTCATTTCGACATCCTTGCTAAACGTATCCGTGAACTGTCTTTCCTTAACAACGGCGTCAAAATTGAACTGATCGACCATCGCGACGGCAAGACTGAAAACTTTGCCCACTCGGGTGGCGTGAAAGGATTTGTTGAATACGTTAGCCGCCTCAAGACGGCACTGCATCCAAAAATATTCACTGCGGTTGGCGAAAAAGATGGCATGACCGTTGAAGTCGCGATGCAGTGGAACGACAGCTATTCTGAATCCGTACAGTGTTTCACCAACAATATTCCGCAGCGCGATGGCGGCTCCCACCTGACCGGTTTGCGCATGGCGATGACCCGGGTGTTGAACAAGTACATCGAGGAAAATGATCTGGCGAAAAAAGCCAAGGTCGACACCACTGGCGATGACATGCGCGAAGGTCTGACATGTGTGCTGTCAGTCAAGGTTCCGGAGCCCAAATTTTCCTCGCAGACCAAAGACAAGCTGGTGTCCAGCGAAGTACAGCCGGTCGTGCAGGAAGTTGTAGGACAAAAACTGGCTGAATTTTTGCTGGAAAATCCGTCCGACGCCAAGTTGTTGTGCAGCAAGATCATCGATGCCGCGCGCGCGCGCGAAGCCGCACGCAAAGCGCGCGAGATTACGCGCCGAAAAGGCATCATGGATGGCCTCGGCCTACCCGGAAAACTGGCCGACTGTCAGGAAAAAGACCCGGCGCTGTGCGAAATTTACCTGGTCGAGGGCGATTCTGCCGGCGGCTCAGCCAAGCAGGGACGCGACCGTAAATTCCAGGCGATTCTTCCGCTCAAGGGAAAAATTCTCAACGTAGAACGTGCGCGTTTCGACAAAGTCATCGCCAGCCAGGAGATCGCCACCCTGATCACCGCGTTGGGCACCAGCATCGGCAAGGACGATTACAACCCCGACAAGCTGCGTTACCACCGCATCATTATCATGACTGACGCCGACGTCGACGGCGCCCACATTCGCACCTTGTTGCTGACCTTCTTCTATCGTCAAATGCCCGAACTGGTCGAGCGCGGTCACATCTACATTGCCCAGCCGCCCCTGTACAAGGTCAAGCATGGCCGCTCCGAGCGCTACATCAAGGATGAGCATGCGCTGAAAGAACACCTGATGGCCGAGGCCATGAAAGACGCCGAACTGACGCCGATGGACGGCGCCATGCCGATCATGGGTGAAGCGCTGGAAACCCTGGCGCGTGAGTATTTTCTTGCCGAGGCCGTGTGTGACCGTCTGGCCCGCCTGCTGCCGAACGATGTGTTGCAGACCCTGATGCGCATTCCGCGCCTGAGCCTGGAAGACAGTGGTGCCGCCATGCTGGCTGAGGCGAGTCTGGGCGCGGCACTGGATGCGGTTAAATTCGAAGTGGCTGCCGAATACATCAGCGATTCCGAAACCCATCGTCTGCGCATCACGCGCCACTCGCATGGCAATACCTACGTCAACTTTCTTGAAGCCGACCTGCTTGAATCGGGCGATTACAACCAACTTGTCAAAGTAGGCGATTTGCTGCGCGACCTGATTGGTCTGGGCGCACGCGCCAAACGCGGCGAGAAGGAAGCGCCTGTGCAGAGCTTCCGTGAAGCGATGGACTGGCTGCTTGCCGAAGTTAAACGCGGCATGAGTATTCAGCGCTACAAAGGTCTAGGCGAAATGAACCCTGCACAGTTGTGGGAAACCACCATGGACCCCAAAGTGCGCAGGCTGATGAAAGTGCAAATCGATGACCTGATTTCAGCCGACCAGATTTTCACCACGCTGATGGGAGATGAGGTTGAGCCGCGGCGGAATTTCATTGAAACCAATGCGCTGGGCGTACGGAATCTGGATGTGTAAGAGATGTCGGTGTTGCAGGCCCGCGTGGGAATGAGCCGAAAGAATGCCGGAGGAGCCCTAGATGACGGAGCAGATGATCGAGTGCTTTGGTTCCATGTCGAGCCTGGGTAATAAAGCATTCAGCAAGTCAACCGCCTGCGTACCACACGCCTCTTCGAAGCAATCAAGGCAACCGTCGTAGCACAGCGCATACTCAAGGCCCGGCGCTGATAGCAAACGCGGTCCGGAAAATTTCGACTGCAGCAATATTCGAAAGTCGGTATGTCGGCAATCTGTGCGAATACGTTCGGCCAAGGCACAGACCGACGTTTTTTCGCCTTCGAGATATTGCCAGAAGCGCTCGCCGTCGAATACCAGCAGGCCCCCAATCGCTTGCATTGGATTTCGCTGGCGCGCTGACCGGACAATCACGGCGACGCAGGTCACGGATGAATCTAGGGCCAGACGGCTCAGGTAGATCAATTGATAGTGTTCTGACACAACGTCCTCCAGCGGTAAGGACGCAACATAGTCCCTTAACAAAATAGGGGCAATGTAAAAAGACATACACGCTGCTACCCGCTATTCTTTATTATGCTTTTCACGCTTAAATCAGCAACGACGCTATATGAACTCGCAAACTTCCTGCAGAAATTGTCCGTTGCGTGATTCCGGTGCTTTTGCCGACAATAGCGAAGCCGAAATCGACTTTATCCAGCAGTTCAAAAAGCGTCAGACCAAGGTTGCTACAGGTAATCCAATTTTGCGCGAGGGCAACAACGGCAACGAACTCTATACGTTGCTTTCGGGATGGGCATTCCGCTTTCGCATGCTGAGTGACGGTCGGCGCCAGATTTTCAATTTCCTGCTGCCGGGAGATTTCGTCGGCTTGCAAGATCAACTTGGACAAGCTTCGCCGCACAGTGTCGAGGCATTGGCCGACGCTACGCTTTGCGTGTTTCCACTCAAGCGACTGTGGAGTTGTATAGTAAACACCCTGCCCTGGGGTTCGACATCACCTGACTATGTGCTCATGAGGAGTTGATCGTCGACGAGAACCTGCTCTCGGTGGGCCGGCGCTCAGCAACTGAGCGCATCGCGATGCTGTTGATTCATTTATACAAGCGCGCAGAGAGTGTCGGTTTGTGTGGCCAGGATGGCGTGTCTTTTCCGCTTACCCAGCAACATATCACCGATGCGCTGGGCCTTTCGCTGGTGCATACCAACAAAACCCTGAAACGGCTGCACGCCGCGGGACTCTATACGCGCAATGACGGCCGACTGAAGCTCACAAACCCATCGGCAATTGCACGATTGGCTGACTACTACGCGCTGCCATTGCGCGGTCGCCCGCTGATCTGAGTCTTGATGCTCACGTACAACCTCAAAACTATTGACTGGCATCCCTCAACCGTCGGCTACGGCTGGAGCCTGAATGAAAATCAGAAAATATTGGGGAGCAAAAATAATTTGGCCAAGAGATAGCGGTTTGATGAAGCCAGTTAAGCCGTAAATCGAAAGGAGATACCACATAAAGCAGGCATCTCCTTGGCGTATTCACAATACGCATCCAGTACACAAACCCGAAAGCGCGACTTCTCTTAGTTGAATCAGCTGTTGTTAGCGCGACGCTGCCACTCATCAACCTGCTTCTCGACCTCATCCCTGGCCAAGCCAGAACGTTCCTGAACCTTGCCGGATATTTGTTCACGGCGGCCGGCAAGGACGTCGAAAGGGTTGTCGCTCAGCTTACCCCACTGTTCCTTGATTTTGCCTTTGACTTGTTTCCAGTTTCCTTCAATGCGATCCCAGTTCACGTGTGCTCTCCTTCAAGACATATTCAGATAACAATTCTGTGTGAAAGCCCATATTAGGGGCTGACGATAATGTCGTTTTCCACCCGCTTGACGTGCTCGACGCTAGCGGCGAGAGTTGCGGCCCGACTCTTCTCGGTGCTGTTCTTGGCGAAGCCCGACAATTGCACCACGCCATTCAGGGTCTTCACCTTGATGGAAGTGGCTGCTACATCCGGACTTTCGGCAAACTTGGCCTTGACCTGGGTGGTAATGGCGGAGTCGTCCACATACTGTCCTACGGTGGACTGGTTGCGGCCGACGGCACAACCTGACACCGCCACTGCGGTGGTTGCGACAAATAGGGCTGTTGCGATGGCATGGATGGCTTTCATTGCTATTCCTTTCTGGGTTTGTGAACGACTTGCTGCTGAAGATATGGCTGGACAAACAGACTTTGTACGCGGCCTTTCGGGCGCGCTTGCCAACTCAAATCATGGTATCCATGGTAGGCAGCCAGTTGAGGCTAACCTATCGGAAGTCAGCCTTCGCTTTTGTAGGAATGGGACTATTGAATGTTCGTCTCCAAGGCATACACATTAGTCACTGCCGCAATGCATCACGGGTTGGTGCACAAAACGATGTTTTGGAGTTTGAAATACGTGACAGTAGGCAGTGAACGCTGCCGTCAGTTGTCAAACACTTCGTATTCGATAGGCTTGAAGCTGTAGTTATTTGATTGTTCGGCGGAGCAAGCGGTCAGGCCGACGATGAGGTCCATCTGTGCAACAAAATCGATATGGTCCCCCGCGTTGCTTTTGGGCGGCCTTACCGTGATTTGCCCGGTATCGCCGTTAATGTCGACGTTCATGAAGATATTGAAAGTAACGGGTATCTGGTCTGGCGCGATACCAAAAGGTGCAAGCGCTTCGGACAAGTTGCCATAGCAGCCGCGATGGGGATGCTCGTGTCCGTAGATCATGCTGAACGTCTCAGCCGAACAGGGCGTCAACAGGAAATCGTGACGGCCGACGCGATCCTCGCCGATTAGAAACATGGGCTGGCTACGATTCGAATAAAGAATATCTCCAGTAGTCAAGAAGAGGCGGGAAGCGTAATCTAGGCTGCGACCTGACGACAGATACTCTTGCTTGTCATCTCGATTGAATGCGATCAGGTCGGAAACCTGCTCGCCCCTGGGGTCAATGACCCGCAGTCGCTGACCTTTTCGAAGCGTGAAGGCGACGCCGGAACGGGGTGGGATCTCAGTGCGCATGGAACGGACATTTCCATTGATCATCCACGACGCGCCCGCTGTATTGGCGAGCTTCCGACAGGGTGCCGAACGGTTTCAGCATGGGATTGGGGTTGCCTTCCAATTGAGCTTCACGCCTGATGATGGTGTCTCGTATGTTTTCGTATTTGCCCTTGTGTCGCAAGCGATCGAATTGATCGTGTAGATTAAATACCAGCGCAGGGCGAAAAAAGCGGCGCGCGGTTCGCCCCGCGTCAGGATGTAGCCCGACGACGTAGTAGGCTCGCCCGCCGATGCTGAAGCTGAAGTCAGCCGTATCCGGATCCCGGCTGACTTCGGAGTCCCAGTCATATAAATCAGCGTCGGTGTCATGCATCCGTTGCAGATATCGCCACAAATAGGCTTCGAATGCTCTTTCCGTCAGCGCGCCGGGTTGCCGAAACAGGACAACAAAGCTCTGGAATAACGGTGTTTCGCTAGAGTACGCTTGACTGAACTCCTGGAGCGAGGAAACGGTGAAGGCATTGGGCCCGTATCGCAGGTCGTTCTCAATCCGGTACTCGAGCTGGCTACGACTGAGCGCGGATTTGGCGCCGACGCAGGGGAAAGTCGGTGAAGTAACAAAGTGCTCGAAACGATCGATCAATCGCTTGTCCGCACAATCTGAAATAGGTGAGCGTAGTGATGCACGCATGGCAGTCTCCTGTAGTGATATCCGCTGGAGCCGCGCGATTCGGCGCCAGCGCCCGCTATCGCGGGACTCCAATGCAGGTTAGTGAGAACAAATCGTTCAGGCTGTCATCCGCGAACAAGGCTGCTTGTAAGAAAAGACTGAAGCGAGGGTGGGATTAGACCAGTGCTGCTGCGGGTTTAACGAAATAGGAGCGCAGGACCTAGAGGGCTGTTGACGTATGGTTTGAATGGAGGGTTTTGCCCGGATCGCGTATTGAACCAGGCCGTTTTTGAGCTAAGCGTTGCTGTTTGTCCTACAAAGTGTAGCGAACTAAACCTATATCGATGGCCTCACGGAGCGATTAAATTTGTGCTTAAGCTGTCAACGCGGTAGTGGAGTAGCGGCCATGACTCTGCCAGTCGAATGGCATCACCGTCGAAGCGAGGCTTTAAGTATTATGAACACTTGTTTTTCTATTATTTTATTAGGGAGAGCTTCATGAAAAAGTCATTTGGTATCGTAGCAATCACGCTTGCTTCAAGCCTTGTCCTGCTTACCGTTGGGTGCGACAAAAATAAGGATCCAGCCACCACAACCAGTGAGGAGAAATACGACAATAGTGCCGCGGCAACCAAACAAAATGCCAATGATCTGGGTAACACACTGGAACGCAAGGCGGATCAGGCGGGTCAGGCAATTGATGACGCTGCAATCACCACCTCGGTCAAAAGCAAGTATTTAGCCGATGATCTTCTGAAGGGTCTGGATATCTCGGTGGAAACCGACCACGGCGTGGTGATGTTGACCGGTGCAGTCCAGAATGATTCTGCACGTGAACGGGCCACGCAAATCGCTCAAGGCACAGATGGTGTGGTCAGCGTGAACAATTCGCTCTCCGTCAAATAGGCTGCGTTCTTCATTGGCTTATTCGCCCTGGCATGAATTCCGTGCTGGGGCGTTCTGTCCTTGCGCTAGATGTCAGCTGAGCGATACGATGGCATCACTGCGCACCGGCCACACAGCAAAGCGGGCAAAGGGTTTGTGCCCGACGCCGAGCGCGCCCTTTTCCAGATACAGCGCCCATGCCCAGTCGGGTTCGAAGACACTCGTCGTGGATGACCAGTACACTTCTTCAGTATGAGTGAAAGGATGTTCTGCCGGCAGCGCGGGCCTATCGCGGTCGGCGTCTACCAGCGATTCCAGTTCGTTGATGTTGGGTAGCCGCCAGTTCGGGCCCGAAGGCAACGCATTGTTCAGTGCCTGTACGCAGGCCAGGGCTTCGTCCCAATTCATGAGTCCACCCACCCCGCCCTGCGGATGCCAAACCAGACCGGTGAGTTGATCGAGCGTGCCCTCCGGCCTGGAAGCAAACCGCGTTTGGGGCCATTCGCGACCTGAGCGGATTCCCCCATCCTGTCCCGTGCCGCCGCAATCAATGGGTGCGCCGCGCGCGTCGAAGCAGCGGTGTTGCCCGGTGATCGCCAGCGCGCTGTCGTGGCCGCGCACCGGCCAGACCATGTAGCTTTGGTCCTTGCCGCCATAAAACAGGCGTCCCCCTGCCAGATCGATATACCAGGCATGGGTCGGGTGAATGGCCGCAGTGGAGGAGGTCCAGTACCAGCTCTGGAAGACGTTGCTCGCGGATAGATCCGCCGGCAGCGAAGGTCGATGGCGGCCATAATCGATCAGGCTGTGCAGCTCGCGTCGATTGGGTAGACGCCAGTCTGTGTGGCCACCTTGAGCATCCCGGTTTATGCCGGCAATGAACTCAAAGGCTTCGTCCCAGTTCAGCGGAAACCCGGCCACACTGGCATCGTGCCACCATTCGAGGTTGGTCAACCGATCGATGATGGAGTTGGCGGTGTGCTGAAAACGCGGCACAGGCCATGGGGTGCCGCTCCGGACGGCGGCGTCCTGGCCCGAACGGTCACACGGAATCGTCGTTCCCTCGCTGTCATAACACGCGTTCTGGCCGGTAACGGCACACGAAACAATCGCGGTACGTGGATCTGGCTCAGCCTTTTTCACCGAAATCCTTTGTGTGCGAGGTGGAGGTCTCCACCCCGATTTCGTCGGTCCGTTTTGGCCAGCCGTCATCCAGATGTCTAGGCAACAATTCGTCACTACCGTCCATATCGCCCAATTCGCTGTATTGCAACGGGCGGGCGGACGCGTGCAGGAAATCGCCGCCGGTAACCTCGGCCATCACCACCACGTGATCCCCTGCGGGCTGCTTGGTGACGATCCGGCAATCGAAGTAGGACACACCCGCGTCCAGCACCGGCGCCCCCGACGTGGCGGCGTGCCATTGCACCCTGCGCAATTTGTCTTCGTCCCGCGCGCTGTGATTGCCAAACAAATCGGCCAGGTCGTGTTGATCGTCCTGCAGCACCGTGACGGCAAAAATGCCGCTTGAAATGAGTAACGGATAGGATGCATTGTCAGGGTTGACCGCGAGCGCCAGCATCGGGGGCTGCAAGGAAACCTGCATCACTGAAGACGCGGTGAAGGCATCGCGCAGACCGGCTTCTGCCACGCCCACTACGTAGACGCCTTGCGTAAGCGTCATAAACAGGCGCTTGACGGGATTTTGTACGCTCATGATCCAGTTCCAAATGGGGTGCGGCGTTAAAGACTGCGTACCACTCTGGTACTGCAGTTGCGTAATTCACTCATGGCGAACTCGGTTTGTTGATGATTCATCGGGTGGCTCACCACCGCCCAGCGTCCTTGCGCAACAGCCCGCCTTACCGCGGCAATGACACGGTATTGGTCAGGACGTAATGTCAGCAATCCCCCTATCAGAAGTCCAACGCTGGCACCGATAAAAAGCAACGCCCAGAAGCTCAGGTAAGGCGTGCTCAGGATGGCCTCGTTGCCGAAAATAAAGAGACCCGAGTACACCAAAGCGGCGGTTAGAGCGCCCAAGGCACCGGCAATAGCATGCGCCCGGATCAAGGTGTGCCAGATCCCGCTCTGCTCGGGTTCCAGCTTGCGCGACAAAGGCGCGTCACTCGGGCCCGCCAAGTCGCCTGGCCCAACCAGCATCACTTGGGCTTCCGTCATCATACCGGTCTGTTTCAGTTGCTGCGCGGCATGTTCTGCCGAGTCACGGTTCTCGAAAATAGCGGCTACCTTGGTCAGTGATCGTTCACCGAATATCATGTGTTTGAGCGTCATGACAATCTCCTGCGTTGGTTTCGTCTCATGGTGAATACGCACCCTCTAGAGCGTGCATTCAGTCTGTCTGGAGCGCCGCGCCTTCGGAATCTGCGCTGTCCGCAACGGCCGTCGGACGGTTCCGTCTTTCCGGGTGAAGTCCTCCCTCGCACGGCCCTGGTCTCACCCGGGCTGTACCTGTCTGATCGGGCGCCAGAAACGCGCCAAAAGAGGCTTGACGCTGATGCCGTGAAGCAGGATGGACAGCGTCAGCACGATCAATGTCATCTGGATCAGTTCCAGCGCCAGCGGTTCGGGTAACCCGTGTTGGATGGCGTACATCAGGTAATACAGTGAGCCTATGCCGCGGACACCGAACCAGCCGCTCAATCCCTGGATTCTCCAGGGCGTGCGCGTTCCGAACAGGCTGACGAACACGCCAGCCGGTCTTGCCACCATGAACAGGAAGAGTGCCAATCCCACCGCGCGCCAACTCCACGAGTTGAGGAACAGCGTGCCACCGATGAGCAGGATCAAAATCACCTCCGAGAGCCGTTCCAGGTGTTCCTTGAAAACCAGTGAGCCAT
>JAAFGW010000040.1 GCA_010365175.1 Sulfuriferula multivorans
TCTGGCTGACCGGGTACTTTGGCTAGACGCTCTGCCAGACCATTTCAGCGGCGTGATGCTTGGCAATGAGGTGCTCGATGCGTTGCCGGTTGAACTGGTTCACTGGACGGATAGCGAGCCCATGCAGCGCGGCGTGAGCCTGAGCGGCGAAGCATTCGTTTGGCAGGATCGTCCGATTGCCGACCCCACGCTGCGTGCTCGCGCACAGACATTACACCCGGCGCCCGGTTATCTTTCCGAAATCAATCTGGCGGCCGATGCGCTGATCGCCGCGCTTGCGCAAAGCCTGGACCACGGCCTGATCCTTATGATTGACTACGGGTTCGGCGAGAGTGAGTACTACCATCCGCAGCGCCACATGGGCACCTTGCGGGCGCATTATCGCCATCACGCGCTGGACGACCCCTTTTATTTGCCGGGGCTGTGCGACCTCACTGCGCACGTCGATTTCAGTGCAGTGGCGCGGGCAAGCGAAGCGTCGGGCCTGAGTCTGGCGGGCTACGCCAGTCAGGCGAATTTCCTGATTAACGCCGGACTGACTGAACTGCTGATGCAAATTTCACCCACCGATGCGGCGGTCTATCTGCCGCAGGCCAATGCGGTGCAACGGCTGGTGTCGCCCGCCGAAATGGGCGATCTGTTCAAGGTGATTGGGTTGATTCAGGGAACCATCACGCCGCTGGCTGGATTCACCCGCGGCGACCGCAGTCACAGCCTGTAGCGATTATTCCTGGGACAGCAGCGGCAACTGCGTGACCGGGTCCACTGCCAGGCGGGTTACCCGGATCACATGCAAACGGCGGCTGTCAGCGCGTAGCACGCTAAAGATAAATCCATCAAAATTGACCGATTCGCCACGTTTGGGTAGATGACCAAAACGCGACACGACGAGTCCGCCCACGGTGTCGAATTCCTCGTCAGAGAATTTCGCCCCCAGGGTTTCGTTGAAATCTTCAATCTCGGTGCTGGCCTTGATTCGGAACACCCCATCCTGTTCATGGATGATGTTGTCTTCAGTTTCATCGAAGTCGTATTCGTCTTCGATGTCGCCAACAATCTGCTCCAGCACGTCTTCGATCGTGACCAATCCAGCCACGCCACCATATTCATTAACGACGATCGCAATGTGATTACGGTTGGAACGGAAATCCTTCAGCAGCACATTCAGCCGCTTGGACTCGGGAATGAATACAACCGGGCGCAACATGCCCCGAATATCGGCGTCGTCCTCGGCATAGTGACGCAACAGGTCTTTGGCCAGCAAAATACCGATGATGTCGTCGCGATCCTTGTCTATGACCGGAAAGCGCGAGTGCGCAGTTTCGATGACATAGGGAATAAAGGTTTCGGGTGCATCGTTGATGTCAACGACATCCATTTGCGCGCGCGGGATCATGATCTCGCCGACGCGCATTTCGGACACCTGTAATACGCCTTCGATCATCGCCAGCGCATCGGCGTCCATCAAACTGTTTTCGTAGGCGCCGTGCAGCAGTTCAATCAACTGCTCACGGTCTTCGGGCTCGCGCATCAGCCAGTGGGAAATGCGCTCGAGCAAGCTCGATTTGGGACTACTGTCGGACTCCATGCGGATATTGGTCAGGAAAAATAAGGGTTGGGGATACGGAACCGCTTCAGTATAGCGGCTTCGTTCGATTCCATGATGTCGGCATCATGGGGCTCGATATGGTCGTAGCCCTGCAAATGCAACACACCGTGGATGGTCATGTGGGCGTAGTGATCCTTCAGCGGCTTGCCCTGCTCGCGCGCCTCACGCTCGACTACCGCCGCACAAATCACCACATCGCCGCCGAGTACGGCATGCCCAAACGCATCGTGGCCAATCTCGCCGTATTCGAAAGTCAGCACGTTGGGTACGTAGTCCTTGTTGCGGTAATCGGTGTTGAGCGCCTGCGCTTCATCAGCATCGACGATGCGCACGGTGATTTCGGCCGAGTGCTCCAGCGCCGCCACAACCCAGCGACGAACTTGTGTCCGCGTGGGCAGTTCGCCGGCCTTGCTGGCAAACTGCACGGACAGTCGTAACTCAGGGTCAGGACTTGCCACGCTTTTCCGTTTCCGCGCGGCGCACAGCATACGCATCGACAATGCGGCCCACCAGCGGATGGCGCACCACGTCTTCGGACAGGAAATGGGTGAACGCAATGCCGCGCACGTCGGACAGCACTTCGGTGGCGTCGAGCAGCCCGGATTTGATGTGCTTGGGCAGGTCGATCTGTGTCGGGTCGCCCGTCACCACGGCACGTGCGCCAAAACCGATGCGCGTCAAAAACATCTGCATCTGCTCGGGCGTGGTGTTCTGCGCCTCGTCGAGAATGATGAAGGCATGGTTAAGCGTGCGGCCGCGCATGAAGGCCAGCGGAGCCACTTCAATCGAGTGGCGTTCGATCAGCCGCGTCACCTTGTCGAAGCCCATCAGGTCATACAGCGCATCGTAGAGCGGGCGCAGATAAGGATCGACCTTCTGTGTCAGATCACCCGGCAAAAAACCCAGGTGTTCGCCGGCTTCCACCGCCGGGCGCGTCAGCACGATGCGCTTGACCTGTTCGCGCTCCAGCGCGTCCACCGCGCAGGCAACCGCCAGATAGGTCTTGCCGGTACCGGCCGGGCCGACGCCGAAGGTGATGTCGTGACTGCGAACTTGTTCGATGTATTCGCCCTGGCGCGGGGTGCGTGCGCGCAGATCGGCGCGACGGGTGCGCAGTTCGGGACCTTCCGCATCGGCGCGGCCGCGCGTGATCTCGACCAAACCGAGTTGAATATCGTCCAGGCTCAGTTCGTCGTGCGCGCGATTGTAAAAATGCTCGATCGCCTGTGCGCCTTTTTCGGCCTGCGCCGCATCACCGCTGAAGCGGAAGCTCGAGCCACGGCGGCCAATGGTCACATCAAACGCCGCTTCGATCTGACGCAGGTTCTCGTCCATCGGCCCGCACAGATTGGCGAGGCGCCGGTTGTCTTCCGGTGCCAGACGCAATTCAACGATGTCGGTTTTCAAGCGGAGACCCTTTCGAACGTCACGATTTCGCCACGCAGGCTGTGCGACAAAGCCTGGGTAACCGTGACTTCGACGAACTGCCCGATCAGCCTCGACTGCCCGGCGAAATTAACGATGCGGTTATTGTCAGTGCGACCGGCAAGCTCGTCGGTGTTTTTCTTGGCATGGCCTTCGACCAACACGCGCTGCACCGTGCCGATCATGGCCTGATTCACGACCTGCGCCTGGGCTTCAAGCTGGGCCTGCAATTTCGTCAGGCGCTGCGATTTCTGTTCGGGGGTCACATCATCCGGAAAGCTCGACGCTGGGGTGCCGGGGCGCTTGCTGTAAATGAAGGAGAAGCTGGCATCGAAATCGAGCTCCTGAATCAAGCGCATTGTCGCCTCGAAATCGGCCTCGGTCTCGCCGGGAAAGCCGATGATGAAGTCAGATGACAGACACAGGTCGGGGCGCTGCTCTCTCAGCCGTCGAACAATGGACTTGAATTCCAGCACGGTATGGCCGCGTTTCATCGCCGCCAGCACAGGGTCGGAACCCGACTGCACCGGCAGATGCAAATGCGACACCAGTTTGGGCAAGGTGCCGTAGCAATCGATCAACCGCTGCGTCATTTCACGCGGGTGGCTGGTGGTGTACCGAATGCGCTCAATGCCCGGGAGCTCATGGACCATTTCCAGCAGGTAGGCAAAGTCAGCGGTGCCGCCCTCGTCCAGCGTACCCTGATACGCGTTGACGTTTTGCCCCAGCAAGGTGACTTCCTTAACCCCGCCATTCGCCAGGTTAACGACCTCGGCAATCACGTCGTCGAATGGTCGCGAGAACTCTTCGCCGCGCGTGTAAGGCACCACGCAGAAGGTGCAATATTTGGAGCAGCCTTCCATGATCGACACGAAAGCCGACGAACCCTCCACCCGCGCGGGGGGCAGATGGTCGAATTTTTCGATTTCGGGGAAGCTGATGTCGACTTGGGCACGCCCGGTAGCACGGCGTTGAGCGATCAACTCGGGCAGGCGATGCAGGGTTTGCGGACCGAACACCACATCGACGAAGGGTGCGCGTGACACGATGGCCGCGCCCTCCTGCGAGGCCACGCAGCCCCCCACGCCAATAATGAGATTGGGATTGGCTTTTTTCAGGTGTCGCACCCGGCCGAGGTCGTGGAATACCTTTTCCTGCGCTTTTTCGCGTACCGAACACGTATTGAACAGGATCACGTCGGCATCGTCCGGTGTGTCGGTTTTCACCAGACCGTCGGAAATATTGAGCACGTCGGCCATCTTGTCCGAGTCGTACTCGTTCATCTGACAGCCGAAGGTTTTAATGTAGATTTTTTTCATGAGGTCGCCGGAACAGTGAATAGACTGGGGGCTGGGATTTCGCTGCTGCCCCGCTGCCTTTAATCAAATGCGGCTCAGGTTCAGCAACGAAACAAATATGGTGGTGATGAGTGGACTTGAACCACCGACCCCCGGATTATGAATCCGATGCTCTAACCGACTGAGCTACATCACCTGAAGGACCGCATATCCGGCAGAGGACTGCCGAAAAGCCGCGCATTTTAGCTGACGGGCCCCCATGCTGTCAAAGCGCCAACTTGCTGGCCAGTGCACTTACTGCGGCCGCAGCCTGGCCAATTCGTCGAGCAGGCTGATCACCAACTCACGCCCCAGGGGACTCATGCCGGCAACCAGTTGATCGGTGTCGCGTTCGCCGTTCAACAGCCGGCGCATGCGGCCCCCTAACAACGCCATGTCGCCCCCCGCTTTCATCATCTGTTCCGACATATTGGCGAGTACTGACATCGCCTGGGCATCGCCCCGCGCCGAAGCGTCGATCAGCGCGGCGAGGCCGGGGGCGGCGGAACTGCCTTCCGGCTGGGCATTGAGCGGGGGCAGCGTGGCGGGGTTGTCGATGCCCCGCAAGATGGCGTCGAGCAGAATGCTGTCTTCCTCGTCCAACCCCAGTTTGATCGACGGATCGCGCCGACCGTTGATGACGTGGCGCAGCGCGCCGACCAGCCGGGGCCAGCCGGCCTGCTCGGCAGACTCGAGCTGTTTCATCAAGTCAGGCAACTGGCTGCGGTCGCGCAGGGCATTGACTACGGCATGGATGAAAGCAGCATGAACCAGGAGGACTTGCTCGACAGCGTTAGGGAGTTGGGCCATGGGTGAGAAAAACCACGCGAAGAAAGAAAGCTGATTGTCCCGTCAGGACACTTCGTTGGCAATGCTCGGACGCAACGGGACGTTTTCAATGTGCCAGTGCGCACGCGCCCACGCCAACAGTTCGGCCGGATCAGCGCCGATCAACTCGACCGGCGGTGTTTTGCCCAACAGGGCCAGCGCCTGCGCCATCACCGCGCCACGCGCGTGTTCGGGCAAGGCCGGCGCGAGCGTCTGCTTGGACAGCTTTTGTCCGGCCGCGTTGATAATCAAAGGCACGTGCGCGTAGCGGGGCGTGGGCAGGCCGAGCAGGGTTTGCACGTGAATTTGGCGCGGCGTGTTCCACAACAAGTCGGCACCGCGCACGATGTCGGTGATGTTCTGAAACGCATCGTCCACCACCACCGCCAGTTGATAGGCGAACAGGCCATCGGCCCGCTTGACGACAAAATCGCCGACCTCGCGCGCCAGGTTCTGCTGCAGTTCGCCGTGGACGCGGTCATTGAATGGGGCATACACATTCGGCGCACGGCACCGCCATGCACGCCCGACGGTGCCGGCGGGCAAGCCTTTGCGGCAGGTGCCCGGATAAATGATCTCGCCCTCGGTGTTGTGCGGCGCCGCCGCAAGCTGGCTGCGGGTGCAGGCGCAGGGAAACACTGCGCCACGGCTTTTCAGGGCATCGAGTGCTGCCGCGTAAGCATCGTCGCGCTGCGACTGCAGCAGCACTTCCCCATCCCAATGCAGGCTGTAGGCCTCAAGCTGATGAAGGATGATGTCGGCCGCGCCAGATTCACACCGCGGTCGATCGAGGTCTTCCATGCGCACCAGCCAGCATCCACCTACTGCGCGCGCATCAAGCCAGCTTGCCACGGCGGCCACGAGCGATCCGAAATGCAGCGGGCCGGTGGGCGATGGCGCAAAGCGCCCGATATAGGAAGTGGGATTCACCCCGCGATTATGCCAAGTCAGGCACGTCAACTACAGATCGATGCCGGGTTGCGCCTTGATGCCCGCACGATAGGCGTGCTTCTCATCGGCAATAATCGACACGGTATCGGCCAGCTCGATCAGCGCATCCGACGCACCGCGCCCGGTGACGATCACGTGCTGGTCGGCGGGCCGATGGACCAGTGCGTCCAGCACGCTGTCGCTGTCGAGATAGCCATAACTCAATAAATACGTCAGCTCATCCAGCACCACCAGTTGATACGATGAATCGGCCAGCATGCGCGCCGCGATGGCCCAGCCATTTTGAGCCGTGGCGATGTCCTGCTCACGATCTTGTGTATCCCAGGTGAAGCCGTCGCCGGTGACGTGCCATTCGACGCCGGGCTGCTTGCCGAGAAAGGCTTCTTCGCCGGTGTCGGTGCGGCTCTTGATGAACTGGACCACGCCCACTTTCATGCCATGGCCCAGCGCGCGGGCGATGCTACCGAAGGCCGAGGTGCTCTTGCCTTTGCCGTTGCCGGTGATGACGATGAGCAAGCCGCGCTCGTCGGTGGCAGCGGCGATGGCTGCATCGATCACGGCTTTTTTGCGCGCCATGCGCGCAGTGTGGCGCGCATCGCGTTGCGGGTCGGCCATGTGTTTCCTTGGGGTTGAGAAAACCGATAGATTAAGCGAATCTGGCCGTCTCAGCGAATCCCTACCTCAAACGTGAATAATGGCACTTTTGATGGAATACAGGATGGCGCGCCCCGTATCGGTCTCAGGGCGCCCGCTCCAGCGCCAAAAAACCCGCACGACAACGCCATCATCAACCAATCGAGCAATACCCTCGGCGCCACCGAGTCGTTCATAGGGCGTTTTGGACATCAGAACATTCCTTTCATAATGCGGCTGCAATCTGGCCTATGCTGCGAATTAGCCTTGGAGAATGAACCCCATTTCCCATAAGTGTCAGAGTCTCTTCATGTATGCAATCCCGGCCCATAGACTGCATGAATGGCGGAGCTGAGCCAAAACAAGGGGTAGTGCGTGTTACAGGTCATGACCCAAGTTATTACCTGAATTGACGCAATAGAATTGACAAAAAACAAGTTTTATTGACACGCAAACCAACGAATTCAAAGCACGCGCTTAGCTAATTGAAAAAATGTAGCAGAAAATTTAAAACAAATAGATTTAACAGTATAAATTGCACTTATTTATCCACCAAGCGGCCTGTCTGATGCCATAGTCATTGGGCAGTATCAAAACACCTCCTTCAAAGGTGCCTGATATCAATGGGTTATACTGGTCACCGTTTGTAGCAAACCGAAAGGGACGTGCATGGCTATTCGCTGGGGCAGTTACCCTGTTAAAGGACTTTACGACGAACTCATCCAGGGCCGCGCCAAACCGCGGCCTGCCGCCAATCAGCTCTGCCAGTTTTTGCATGGCCTTACCGACAAGGAAATAGCAGAACACAAGAACGCTGCGGACCTTGCGATCAAGCTAATGGGTATCACCTTTACCGTGTATTCCGAGCAGGATGGGGGCGCCATTGACCGAGCCTGGCCTTTCGACATCATTCCACGCGTGATCGACAACCGCGAATGGAAAGTCGTAGAGCTCGGGTTGGTGCAACGGGTCAAGGCGCTCAATATGTTCATCGCCGACCTCTACGACAAGCAGCAAGTCGTAAAAGATGGCGTTTTTCCGGCCGGACTACTGGAAGACTCGGTCAATTTCCGTCCACAGTGCGTTGGCGTCAAACCGCCATTGGGAATCTGGGCGCACATTTGCGGCTCCGACCTGGTGCGCGACAAGGATGGCACGATCTACGTGCTGGAAGACAACCTGCGGGTGCCGTCCGGCGTGTCCTACATGATCGAAAACCGCCAGATCATGAAGCGGGTGTTCCCGGATATGTTCGAGAACGAAAACATCCTGCCAGTCGACGACTACCCGTCCAAGCTCTACGACATGCTCGCGTCGCTCAGCCCGCGCAAGGTCGCCAAGCCGGTGGTGGCAGTGCTCACACCCGGCATCTACAACTCGGCTTATTACGAGCACAGCTATCTGGCGCAGCAAATGGGTGCCGAATTGGTGGAAGGCTCCGATCTTCAGGTAGGCGATGACGACTGCGTCACTATGCGCACCATCGACGGACCCAAGCGGGTGGATGTGATCTATCGCCGTATCGATGACTTGTATATCGACCCCGAGGCCTTCCTGCCGGAATCCACGCTGGGCGTGCCAGGCCTGATGCGCGCCTGGAAAGCCGGCAAAGTGGCCCTGGCCAACGCGCCCGGCGCCGGCGTGGCAGACGACAAGGTGGTGTACGCCTTTGTCCCCGACCTGATCCGCTATTACCTGAAAGAGGAGCCGCTGATCCCCAACGTGCCCACCTACCGCTGCATCTACAAGGAGGAGCGCGATTATGTGCTGGAGCATATCGCCGAACTAGTGGTGAAACCCGCCAACGAATCGGGCGGCTATGGCATGTTGATCGGACCACACGCCACGCCAGAGGAGCGCGAGAAATTCAAAAAACTCATCCGCGGCAACGCACGCAACTACGTCGCACAGCCCATGCTGACCCTCTCCACCGCACCCACCCTGGTGGGCAACCGGGTGGAGCCGCGTCACCTGGACCTGCGCCCCTTCATTTTGTCGGGCAAGGAAACCTACGTCACCACCGGCGGGCTCACCCGCGTGGCTTTGACCAAAGGCTCCATCGTCGTCAACTCCTCGCAAGGTGGCGGCAGCAAAGACACCTGGATCGTCGATACGGAAGGGGGGAATTAAGATGCTTTCCCGTGTAGCCAATAGTCTTTACTGGATCGGCCGCCACATCGAGCGCGCCGAAAACACCGCCCGCCTGATCAACGTCACCAGCCATCTTCAGCTTGATTTGCCCAAGGGCATTCGCCAAGGTTGGAAGAGCATTGTGAACATCGTCGGCAACAAAGAGGCGTTCGATAAGATGGGCATCGAGAACGACGAGCGCCAGATCATGAAATTCCTGATCAGCGATCTGGACGACCCCGGCTCCATTCTCAGCGCATTGCGGGCGGCGCGGGAAAACGCCCGCACCGTGCGCGACGTGTTGCCGCGAGAGGCCTGGGAAGAGATCAACAGCCTCTACGAAACGGCCAAAGCCGACGCCCCCAAGGCCTATTGGTCGAAGAATCGGCACGCCTATCTGCAACAGATCGTGCGCGGCGCACAAACCATCACCGGCATCCTGTCCGGCTCCATGCTGCATGACGAGACCTACCAGTTCGTACGCATGGGCCGCAACCTGGAACGCGCCGACATGACCACGCGGATCATTGATGTCCGCTCCGCCGACCTGGTGCCGCCGGATGAACACACCCTCACCCCGTTCGAGAACATCCAGTGGATGAGCGTGCTGAAATCACTGACCGGCTATCAGATGTATCGCCGCTCGGTGCTGGAACCGGTCCGTCGCCGCGATGTGCTGGAATTCCTGTTCAAGGAACGCCGCTTCCCGCGCGCCATCCTCCATTGCCTCGGTGAAATCGAGGGCTGCGCTGTTACGCTCAAGAAGAATGCGCAAGTCGTCGCCAGCATTCATGAGGTGGTGAAAGCCATTGAGGACGTGGCGCCAGGCGCGCTGAGTCAGACCGAGTTGCATGCGCTGATTGACGACCTGCAACTTGGACTGGTCGGGGTGAATACGGCAGTGCGGGAAACCTATTTCGCATGACGCACCATAAGCCGAACGGCCTGAGGTTGTCAGCGAAAACTGGCAACCTCAGGCCGTTCGGAATGACGCAATTATTTTGGCTGGTAGCGCAAGGTCAGATACGCCCCACGGCCCGACTGGTTATAACCATACACGGTTTCGTAGTCCACATTGAACACGTTTTCCAGTCGCGTGCCGAGCATCCAGTCGGCCGCCAGACGGTATTCGGCACGCATGTCCAGCAACGCATAACCGTCTATGGGAAGCGTGTTGGAAGCATTGTCGAAACGACGGCCTTCACCACGAAGCGTGCCGCCAAGACGCCATGCGCCGAGACGGCGGTCCAGATCGATTCGCAGGCTTTCTTGCGCACGGCGCGCCAATACCTTGCCCTGATTGGCGCCGGATGCATTTTGCGGATCTTGCAGCGTCAGGTTAACGGCCAGTTCCCACGCGCCAATGCGATTGTTGGTCGCAAACTCGACGCCCTGGATTTCGGCACGGTTGACGTTCTCTGTCGGCCACCCAGCAATCAGGTCATTGATACGGGTATCAAACAGGCTGACCGACCAGCGGCCGCCCGATACGCGTCCAGCCAGTCCAAGCTCGAAACTGTTCGAGGTTTCTGGGCGAAGATTGGGATTGCCGCCGCCGGGGTAATACAGTTCGTTGAAGCTGGGTGCCTTGAAGGCTTTTCCGTAGGCCACGCGCAAATCGACTGCTGCCTCCACCGGATGACTCCAGGCGATGTTGCTGGTTGTGTGACGGCCGAACTGGCTATTGTCATCGCCGCGCAGGGCAAGTTGCACACGATGCTGGTTCCACTGCCCCTGATATTGGGCGAAAACGCCCGTGTTGTCGCGCTGGGTAAGGCTATAGCTGGTTGAACTGCCGACGCGCTCTTTCTGCCAATCCAGCCCCAGGGTCAACAAATGGTCGCGCCCCAGGTTGAGATCGTTTTGCAGCGCTGCGCTGTCACGGTGGGTATTGAACGTACTTTTGTAAACGCCGCCCTTGAAGCTCTCCAGATTGTCGCGTGACTGTCCGGCACTGAGTTTGATGCGCCAGTCGTCGTTGAAGCGATGCGTATAGCCCGCACCGATAACCTGCTGGATGGAATCGGACTGATCCTGGTAACTGCCGTCGAACTCGGCCTTGCCCTGCGCACGCATGACATTCATATCCAGTTCGCTACCCGGCGCAAAACGGTAACCGCCGCGTAGCGTAAAAGCCGTGTTGCGATAGCCATCGCTGTCGGGTTCGTTGGTGCTGTAACAGCCCACACTCGACGACAGGCCTTTGCAGGAGTTGAAGCCGTTGGTGCGGAGATGCGTCAGGCCGGCGCTGAACCAGCCCTGCGTACCGCCACCCGTCAAACTTGCGCTCGCCTCTTGCGAGTTATGGCTGCCAATGCTCACGCTTGCTGCCGGAGTCAGTGCCCCACCCCCTTTACGCGTAAAAATCTGGATCACCCCGCCCACCGCATCCGAACCATACAGGCTGGAAACCGGCCCGCGCACGACCTCGATACGATCGATCAGCTGCAGCGGAAAATCCTGGAACGCGGCACCGCCCGAGGTCGCCGATCCCACTTTCACGCCATCGATCAGCACCAGCACATGGGTGCTGTTGGTGCCGCGCATGAAGACAGAGGTTTGTTGGCCCATGCCGCCGGAATTCGCAACCGTGACGCCTGCTAGTCCTTGCAACACATCTACCAACGACCGCGCCTGCAGGCGTTCGATATCCTCACGTGTAATGACACTGACTGAAGCCAGGCTGGCATCTACGGTCTGTGCCGTACGCGTGGGGGTCACGACAATGGTTTCACCGACAAAATCCGGCAGGGTTTCCGCAAATGCGGGCGAAGCAAAGGCCGCGCACAGGGCGAGCGAAAGAGAAGTTTGACGCATGATGAATTTCCGGGTTTGGGCGCCTGGTTCCCCGCAGGCGCATTGCACGATCCGCTGCGCGAGTTGACTCGAACAGGGCTCAGGCCGGTATCCGGGCTTGCGCATGAGGCGTTTCGCCTTCCCGTCTTTCGACAGTGGCTGTGTGAAACGCCGAAAATAACGCTTACCGTTGCGGGGGCAGCACAGGGTTGGCTGCAAGGCAGCGCACCTGTTTCCCGTTTAACCTACGCTGCGGAAAGCCGCATAGGCACCTGAAGGCGCGAATTGTACCCGTTAGCAGCCCTGTCCAGAAAAACAGCGGTCAGCACGCATTGCAACGGCGATTGACCGCCCGCACAACGCTCCCTGCGGAAGGGTCGCTGCTTAGCAGCGGGGAACCCGCCGGCGTACCCCTTGCGGGTGCTATAGTCCAGTTCATGCACGCTGAACTCGATACCCTCGAAGCCAAAATCCGCCAGGTCGCTGAACGTTGTCAGTCGCTGCGACACGACAACGTTGCCTTGCGCCAACAGTTGCTGACATCGCAACAAGAAAACAAACAATTGAGCACGCGGCTCGAAGCGGCCAAAACCCGTTTGCACGCGTTACTCGAAACTCTGCCGGAAGACGCGTAATGGCCAGTAACCGCTCCATTGATATCAACATTCTGGGCCGTGCCTATAAAGTGGCGTGCACTCGAGAAGAGGAGCCCGCTCTGGTTTCTGCGGCTGACTATCTCGACGAGAAAATGCACGCAATCCGCGGAAACAGCAAAGTAATCGGTACCGAACGCATCGCCATCATGGCCGGACTCAATCTGGCACACGATCTGCTGACCCATGGCGGCGGCGGTCTGGTCGAGGAAGCGCGCGTCCGACTGACAGAATGCAACGCGTTGCTTGATTCAGTACTGGAAGATCAGGACAAACTCTTCTAAACTTGGAACCGTTCCCTGCGGTGTTCGAGGTTTGTTGCTATTTCTCTGGACCAATGCATACGTGCAAGGCTGTAGTCTTTTCCGATGTGGGTGTGCGCGTGACACGTTTCATGTGCCCAAAGCATCTTTGACCACGGCCGTCTTGGACCCCGGTTCAAGAGTCAGCGACGGGTCACGGCACAGGCGGGGAGCCTTATCCCCCTCATGAACAAGTTCGACCTGCGGCGCCAACTCAAGGCTGCGCGCAAAACTTTCACCCCGACTGCGCGCCGCCTGGCCGCACGTGCTTCGCTTCGACTGGCATTACGGCATGGGCTTTTGCTGTCTGCACGGCGGATTGGATTCTACCTGCCCCAAGGCAGCGAATTTGATATTCGCCCTCTACTCGAGCAAGCGCAGATGATGAAGCGACTATGCTTCCTGCCGATGCTGCCACAGCGTGGACGCATGATGCGGTTCGGGAAAATAGGCCGAAAAACACACATGACGAAAAATCGATACGGCATAGCCGAACCTGTCGATGCCCACGCTTTGCGTGCGCGCCAACTGGACCTGTTGTTTATGCCGTTGGTGGGCTTTGACCATGAAGGCTATCGCCTGGGCATGGGCGGCGGCTATTACGATGCGACGCTTGCATTCATGCAGCATCGGCGCTTATCAAGAAAGCCGCGTCTGGTTGGCATTGCCTACGAATGCCAGCGCGTGGAAGCGCTTCCACACGACCCTTGGGACATGCCGCTCGATGCGGTGCTGACAGAACGCCAGCTCTACCGCTTCACCTCCCGCACCCGTTAACGCCACCGACGCCCGCCAACATCCATAAAAAAGCCCCCGGAATTATTCGGGGGCTTTGGCGAGGCTACGAATCACACAGCTGCCGCAGAAACAGCCGCTGCGCAGCATGATCCATCAGAGTCTTGGTTTGAATCGCCGCCTCCTGTTGCCGAAGGCAGCCTTCGCACCATAAACATTAATGTGATTGCGATTTTTCCTGGTCCAGCTCGCCACTTTTCAGCCGAGTCTGATAATCCACCAACATGGTATTAACCTTTCCACTCAACAAATAAAGGCCAATAAGGTTGGGGAAGGCCATCGACAGTACCAGCAAGTCGGTGAAGTCGAGCATGTTGGCGGCGCTTGCCACCGAGGCGATGACGATGAAAATCAGAAACAGCACGCGGTACACCAGCGAAACACGCTCGCCAAACAGATACGCCCAGCAGCGTTCACCATAGTAGGACCAGGAAATCATGGTGCTGAAGGCGAACAGCACCACCGACAAGGTGAGGATGCCCGGGAACCAGCTCGACACCGTGCCGAACGCCGCCGAGGTCAGCGCCGCACCTTTGCTGGCCTCACGAATCGCCAGCGTGGCCGGATCGTTGTAAACGCCCGTGATGACAATAACCAGCGCGGTCATGCTGCAGATGACGATGGTGTCGATGAAGGGCTCGTAGAGCGCAACCATGCCTTGGCGAATGGGATATTTAACCGAGGCAGTGGCGTGCACGATCGCAGCCGACCCCAATCCCGCTTCACTGGAAAACATGGCACGCTTGAAGCCCTGTACCAGCGCCCCCACCATTCCGCCGGCCACCGCGATGGGTGAAAAGGCTTCATTGAAAATCGTGGCTATCGCCTGCGGAACCTGCTCGACATTGCCCAGAATGATCCATAAACAGGCTGACAGATAAATCAGGATCATGGCCGGCACGATCGCTTCGGCTGTAAGCGCAATACGGCGCAAGCCGCCGATAAT
>JAAFGW010000041.1 GCA_010365175.1 Sulfuriferula multivorans
CCAGTGTTTCAGGTTTGTGGTTCATGTGTCTGCTCCTTGGGCGGAAACCGCCAGTTTGTCAAAAAGCAGTTACACAGTTCAATTTACAGACTCACAAGATAATGTTCTTACCAATCACTTGCCAGACGTCGTGATCTATGACGTTCTTCCACCTATGAAGTACGAAAGCGCTGAATCCTATCGTCGGAGTTGGGGCGAGTGGCAACCCGACGCGCAAGGTGAAGTGCAATTTGAACTGCAGGATCTCTCCGTTACGGCTGGTGCGGAGGTCGCCTTCGCGCATTGCTTCGTCAAATGCGGCGGAACGCTTCCCGACGGCAAGACATTCGAAGACTTGGTGCGCGCAACATTTTGTTTTCGGAAGGCGTCGGGGTCTTGGAAGGTAGCGCATCAGCACATCTCCAAACCCTTCCAGTCGGACGGGCCAGACCGTGAGAATGCAGTCGCCTACCCCGTTCCATCGAGCGACCGCCATTCAGTCTGATACTAAATCCTACTCGCCGTCTTTCGCATCACATTCGCCGCCATCTGCATCGCCCATTTAACCGGTTGTGGCAAGGGCGCGGCGCCGTGGTCGACAGCGGTTTGAGCATGGCGGGCTTCATCGGTTTTCATCTGTTCCACGACAGCGCGGCTCTTGGCGTCGGCTTCCGGCAATTGCTGTAAATGGCCATCGAGATGCGCTTCGACCTGACGTTCGGTTTCGGCGAGAAAGCCGAGGTTCCATTTGTCGCCCAACAAGCCCGCTGCTGCGCCCATGACAAATGCACCGCCGAACCATAGCGGGTTGATCAGGCTCTTGCGGCCGCCGAGTTCGTTGATGCGCTGTTCGCACCAGGCGAGGTGATCGGTTTCTTCGCGGGCGGCCTGTTCGAGTTCGGCGCGGACGGTTTCATTTTTCGTGGTGAGTGATTGCCCGGCATACAACGCCTGCGCACACACTTCGCCAACGTGGTTGACGCGCATGAGCGCGGCGGCATGAGACCGTTCGGCTTCGCCCAGCTCGGCTTCGGGGCCTGCGCCGGGATAGGGGCGGCCTGCATGCGGGCTGGCGAAGACGGTGCGCAAACCCAGGTCAAACGTGGTGATGAACTGATCGAGTTTATTCATGGATGCCTCAAAACATTTTTCACATTAATCTACGCACCGTTCGCCCCAAAGCGTGTCTAAGGGCATATCCAAATGGGCGCAAGGCTTCGACACTCAGCCCGAACGGTAGTTTAATTTAGTGCAGCGTCATTTCACGTAGTAATTGAAATTGGCATACGCCGCTTCGGCGACTTTGAACCACTGGAATTCGGTGTCGCGGAACTGCTTCCATGGCCGATAGATGGCAGCGAAATCGGGATTGATTTTCGCTTCTTCTTCGTACAACTGAAAGGTGGCACGACGCGCAGCGAGCATCACGTCTTTGGGGTAGGGATGCAACTTGACGCCCTGCCCCACCAGGCGCAGCAATGCGGGCGGATTCTTGGCGTCGTATTGCGCGAGCATCATCTGATTGGCTTCGGCGGTGGCGACTTCAAATGCCTGGCGGTACTGCTCGGGCAGCGCCTTCCAACTGGTCTGGTTCACATAAAAACTCAACTGCGGGCCGCCTTCCCACCAGCCTGGGTAGTAGTAGTGCTTGGCGATCTTGTGGAAGCCGAGTTTTTCGTCGTCGTAGGGCCCCACCCATTCGGCGGCGTCGAGCGCGCCACGTTCAAGCGCAGGGTAGATGTCGCCGCCGGGCAGGGTTTGCGGCACGGCACCGAGCCTGGCCATGATCTTGCCGCCGATGCCGGGAATGCGGATTTTCAGGCCTTTCAGATCGGCCATGGATTTGATTTCACGACGGAACCAGCCGCCCATCTGGGTGCCGGTGTTGCCGCCAGGAAACTGCAGGACGTTGAATTTGGCATAGACTTTTCGCAGGGCCTCGATTCCGCCGCCGGCATACATCCAGGCATTTTGCTGACGTGCGGTGAGGCCAAACGGTACGGCGGTGTCGAAAGCCAGAGCAAGATTTTTGCCGACGTAATAATAGCCCGCCGAGTGGCCGCATTCTGCCGTGCCGTTGCCAACCGCATCGAGCACCTGCAAGCCAGGCACCAGTTCGCCGCCGGCAAATACGCGGATCTGGAATTTGCCACCGGTGAGCGCCGCGACCCGTTTGCTCAGGATTTCTGCTGCGCCGTAGATGGTGTCGAGACTTTTCGGAAAGCTCGATGCCAGCCGCCAGCGTATGGTGGGCAGCTGACTTGCATCAGCCGGCGCTGCCTGCGCTGCGCCCAGCGGCAGCATCGCAGCCACGCCCGCGCCAGTCAGAAAATCTCGTCTTTGCATGGGTTTCCCTCCGTTTCGGACGATTATACGAGGCGCAAGAGCAAACCGCTGCGTGTTAAAATGCCGCTCTTTCAAGCCCAGCCTCCACTGCCATGTTCAACCGCCAAGACACCCTCGCCAAGACCGATGCCGACCTGTGGGCAGCGATTCAAAAAGAAGACCAACGCCAGGAAGATCACATCGAGCTGATCGCGTCGGAGAACTACACCAGTCCGGCGGTGATGGAAGCGCAGGGCTCGCAACTCACCAACAAGTACGCTGAGGGCTATCCCGGCAAGCGTTACTACGGCGGCTGCGAATACGTGGACATCGTCGAGCAGCTGGCAATCGATCGTGTGAAAGCTTTGTTCGGCGCCGAGGCCGCCAACGTGCAGCCGAACTCAGGTTCGCAGGCCAACCAGGCCGTGTTCATGGCTTTTCTGAATCCCGGCGACACCATCATGGGCATGAGCCTGGCCGAAGGCGGCCACCTCACCCACGGCATGAAGCTGAACATGAGCGGCAAGTGGTTCAACGTGGTGGCCTACGGCCTCAACGAAAAAGAAGAAATTGATTACGACAAGATGGAAGCACTGGCGCGCGAGCACAAGCCCAAGCTGATCATTGCCGGTGCCTCGGCCTACGCACTGCGCATCGACTTCGCGCGTTTTGCCAAGGTCGCCAAGGAAATTGGCGCGATCTTCATGGTCGACATGGCGCATTACGCCGGCCTCATCGCAGCAGGCGTCTACCCCAACCCGGTGCCGCACGCCGACGTGGTGACTTCGACCACCCACAAGACCCTGCGCGGCCCGCGCGGCGGCATCATCCTGATGAAGGCCGAGCACGAAAAGGCCATCAATTCGGCGATTTTCCCCGGTCTGCAGGGCGGTCCGCTGATGCACGTTATCGCCGGCAAGGCGGTGGCGTTCAAGGAAGCCGCCGGCAAAGACTTCAAGCATTATCAGGAGCAGGTCATCGCCAATGCGCTGGTGATGTGCAAGGTGCTGGTTGAACGTGGTCTGCGCATCATTTCCGGCCGCACCGAAAGCCATGTATTTCTGGTTGATTTGCAGCCCAAGAATCTCACCGGCAAGGAAGCCGAAGCGCTGCTTGGCCGCGCCCACATCACGGTCAACAAGAACGCCATCCCCAACGATCCGCAGAAACCCTTTGTCACCAGCGGCATCCGCCTCGGCACTCCGGCGATGACCACGCGCGGCTTCAAAGAACTCGAAGCCGAACAGCTCGCCCACCTGATCGCCGACGTGCTCGACGCACCGACAGACGAAGCGGTGATCGAGCGCGTGAAGGGTGCGGTGTCGAAGATGACTGCGAAGTTTCCGGTGTATGGCTAAACGGTGAACAGTTGTCGATGAAGAAGATATTCCCTTCTCGGCCCACGCCTACCATTCCATCATGAAATGTCCTTTCTGCGGTTCCTTTGATACCCAGGTCATTGACTCCCGCGTCAATGAAGCGGGCGAGGCAATTCGTCGTCGCCGCCGTTGCGTCGACTGCGACAAGCGTTTTACTACGTGGGAAACCGCTGAGTTGCGCCCGCCGCAGATTGTCAAAACCAACGGGACCCGTGAGGATTTCTCGGAAGCCAAACTACGCGAGGGCTTTCGCCGCGCGCTACACAAGCGTCCGGTTTCCACCGAATTGGTCGATGCTGCGGTTGACCGCATCCGCCAGCGCCTGCTGACGCTGGGCGAACGCGAAATCCCTGCGCGTGAGGTGGGCGAACAGGTGATGAAAGAACTGAAGAAACTCGACAAGATCGCCTACATCCGTTTTGCCTCGGTGTATCGCAGTTTCCAGGACGTCGAAGACTTCAACGACGTCATCCGCGACATCGATCAGCCCTGACATGTCGGCCGAAAACCGTTTCAGCGTTACCGACCATGCCCACATGGCCCGTGCGCTGCAACTCGCGGCGCAGGGTCTCTACACCACCAGTCCCAATCCACGGGTTGGCTGCGTCATCGTCAAGGATGGCCGGATCATCGGCGAGGGCTGGCATCAACGCACCGGCACCCCTCACGCCGAAATTCACGCACTGAAAGCAGCCGGTGATGCAGCACGCGGGGCAACGGCGTACGTCACGCTCGAACCCTGCTCGCACCACGGGCAAACCCCACCCTGCGCCGAGGCTTTGATTGAGGCGGGGGTCGTGCGCGTGGTGTCGGCGATGCGCGATCCGAATCCGTTGGTGGCGGGTGGCGGCATCGACATGTTGACCCTGGGGGCTATTCAGGCCGAAATCGGACTGCTGGAAAACGAGGCGCGTGCGCTCAATCCCGGTTTCATCTCGCGCATGACGCGGCAACGCCCGTGGGTGCGGCTCAAGACCGCCTCCACGCTGGACGGCAAAACCGCGCTCGCCAACGGCGCCTCGCAATGGATCACCGGCGAGGCCGCGCGTGCCGACGTGCAACAGTTGCGCGCACGCGCCTGCGCCATCCTCACTGGCAGCGGCACGGTGCTGGCCGACAACCCACGCATGAACGTGCGCGATTTTGACATCGGCCGCCAGCCGCTACGCGTGGTGGTGGATTCCACTTTACGCACGCCGGCAGATGCGGCCATCCTGCCCGCGCTGATCGCCTGCCACCATACCGATCCGGTTGCGCGCACCGCGCTCGAACAGGCGGGTGCCGAGGTGGTCGAGTTGCCCGGACCAGATGGCCGTGTTGACCTCGCCGCCCTGCTCACCCTGCTGGCGCAACGCGGCATCAACGAATTGCACGTTGAAGCCGGTACCACGCTCAATGGCGTACTGCTCGCTGCCAGTCTGATCGACGAATGGGTCGCATATATGGCGCCGATGGCAGTCGGTGACAGTGCACGCGGACTGTTCGCGCATTCGCCACTGACGGCATTGGCTGACGCCGCACAGTTTCGCCTGGCCGATGTCCGGCAGGTCGGCGGCGATCTGCGCCTGACATTGCTGCCAATGTGAGCACGTTCAAGGATCACTTTTCCACTTCGTCCGACCGTTATGCCGCCTATCGGCCGGCCTATCCTGCTGCACTGTTCGAGTGGCTTTCGAGTCAGTGCGGCGAACGTGACTCGGCCTGGGATTGCGCCACAGGAAGCGGCCAGGCAGCGTTGGGCCTGTCGCCTTATTTCCGACAGGTCGTTGCCACCGATGCCTCGGCCGAGCAGATCCGGCATGCCGAGGGTCACCCCAACATCGACTACCGGGTGGCGTCCGCCGAGGCCAGCGGTCTGGCGGATCACAGCATGGATCTCGTCACCGTCGCGCAGGCCGCGCACTGGTTCGACCTGCCACGGTTTTATGCCGAGGCAATGCGCGTGCTGAAACCCGGTGGGATAGTTGTCCTGTGGGGCTACGGGCGCATGGTGCTGCCGGAAAGAATGGACGCGCCATTTCAGCATTTTTATGCAGAAACCGTCGGCCCTTACTGGCCGCCCGAACGCACACTGATCGATGACGCGTATCGGAGTCTGGAATTTCCGTTCGCCGAAATCCAGGCGCTGGCTTTTAACATCGAGATCGAATGGACGCTGCCCCGATTGATGGACTACCTCTCCACCTGGTCGGCAGTGAAGCGCTATCAGGCTGAGCAAGGAAACAACCCGTTACCTGCTCTGATGGCCGAACTTCAACCTTCATGGGGCAACCCGGACACCGCACTGCATTTACAATGGCCACTCTTTCTGCGGGCCGGACATTTCGCGTGACGTGAATTCAAATCAAGCTGATCTCTTGTGCGGTGCGGCGAATACGCCCTTTCTTTTTCAGCAGCGAAAGTGTGCGATACAGATGTTCATGGGTGATACCCAGCGTGCCAGCCCATGTTTTGAGCGGTCCGCAATCCAGAGAAAAGCGGCCATGCTCGCGCAGGTAATGCAATACGCGATCCTCGGCGCGCGGCAAACTCAATCGCTCGCACTGCCCGCGTAAATCACGGATCGCCTGTGACAGCCATAACGTGTAGGCGCGGCTGAACGCTGCCTGCGTCAGGGCGGCATAAAAATCCGCCAACGGCACGACCCAGACCGTGCTGTCTGCCACCGCTTCGCCATCGCAGTGATAGCGTTTCGAAAACAAGGATGCCTCGGCCAGAGCACCGCGCGTGCAGCGTTGCAGGATCACGCGCTCGCCCTGCAAGGTGTGGCGTACCAGTTGCAACTCGCCCGACGCGACCCAGTATAAATTGTCGGGCCGTTCTCCACTCGCAAATATCCTCACGCCTTTGGCGATCGCGCAAGGCTCTGCGTGATGCGCAAGCCAAGTTTCGATACACGTCAGGGCGTCTTGTGGTGGCATGAGCGAAATCATACGCATTCGTGGCATTGCGTTCTATATTTGATACCACTCGCTCAACCTGTTAACGGAGCATCCATGAAAGCTACCGCCCTGATCTTGTCGCTTGGTTTACTTATGGCCACTGCCGGCTGGGCCGATTCCACTGGCCACGCTAGCCATCATTCCGGTAAACCTTCGGGCGCACTTCCTATCGCGCGCCAGCAGGTAGCGTTTCCTGCAAGGCTCAAAACAGAGACGCTCGCCAATATGCGCGACCATCTCCTGGCTATTCAGGAAATCACCGCCTATCTCGCTGAAAAGCAATTCGACGTGGCCGCCGAGGTTGCCGAGACCCGCTTGGGTTTCAGCTCGCTACAACGCCACGGCGCGCACGAAGTGGCAAAGGTCATGCCGGAGGGAATGCGCACGATGGGTCATGCAATGCATCAAGCCGCCAGCCAGTTGGCCGTGACGGCGCAGACATCCGGCGCGACCGGGGACATATCGCCCGCTTTGCGTGCATTGTCGCGAGTGCAGCGCAGCTGTGTCGCCTGCCACTCCGCTTATGCGTTGAAATAGGAAAAACATCATGCACACCCTTCGCATATTTCTGGCTGTCTGGATGCTGAGCCTGATCAATCCGGCGCTGGCGCTTACCCTGAAACCGCAACGTGTCGCGCCCGGCGTGTATGCCCTGGTCGGCGAAGTCGACGGGCGCACCTATGACAACGAAGGCATGAACGCGACCACTGGATTTGTGGTGACGACAGCGGGCGTGGTGGTCATCGACAGCGGATCGTCGTACCGAGTCGGCAAGCAAATCCACGATGCGATTCGACACGTGACCCAACAGCCGGTCAAATACGTGATCAACACAGGCGGACAGGATCATCGCTGGCTCGGCAACAGCTATTTCGTCACGCTGGGCGTGCCCATCATCGGGCACGAAAAAATGCGCGCCGACGCCGAGGAACGCGGCGTGATGCAGATCCAGTCGCTACAGGGCGAACTAAAGGAAAAACTCGATGGCACCCGGGTCGTGCTACCGACGCAAACCTTCGCAACCCGCCATCGCCTGCGATTGGGCACAACCGACTTCGAGCTGATTTTCACCGCACCGGCCCATACGCCGGGAGACATCCTGGTGTGGCTGCCGCAAACCCGCACCGTATTCAGTGGCGACATCGTGTTCGCCGACCGCCTGCTGGGCGTGTGGCCTTTCAGCAACGTGGCGGGCTGGATCGCGTCATTCGATGCGCTGGCCGCGCTCAAGCCCGAGCACATCGTGCCCGGACACGGCGGCGTCTGCGACCTCGCCCAGGCGCGCCGCGAAACGCGCGACTATCTGGCCCTGCTGCGCGACCATATGAAGCGCGCAATCGACGCCGGCGAGGACCTGCAAACCGCGCTCGCCACACTGGATCAAAGCGCCTATTCGAATTTAGCCAACTTCGATCTGTTGAGCGGCGGCAACGCCAGTCGCGCCTACCTCGAAGCCGAAGCCGCGGCGTTCTGAATCCGGCGGCCCAAACTAAGCGGCGCGCACGTCCAGGCGTTCGAACAATCCCGCCAGTTCGGTGCCCACCTGCTGCAAGGGTCGCTCGCGTCGCGCCGTCCGACACAGCGCCGCGTCCTGACAACCCTGTGTACGAAAGGCCTGGATAGCATAGTGTTTGACGCCGCGATCGGCCAGGTCTTTGCCCAGCGCGACCAACTCGGCGTCGCCGATCAATAGGGGATGGACGGTGGTACGGATTTCATGGTCGACACCGGCCGCAAGCACCTGCCGCAAACTTTCCAGCGCCCGACCGCCGCTGCCGTCCGCACCGGTGGTGCGCGGATAATCGGCAAACGGCGCTTTCACATCCATCCCCACCCAGTCGACCAGCGGCAACACTGCGGCAAGCCGTACAGGGTACATACCCCCCGTGTGCAAGCCAACCTTTAATCCCAACGCACGTACCGCGCGTATAGCCGGGATCAGTTCTTTTTGCAGCGTCGGCTCACCGCCGGAAAACACCACGCCATCGAGCAGCCCTTGACGACGGTGCAGAAAGGCCAGTACGTCTTGCCAGGGAATTTCGTGTTCGCCACGCGGCGGAATCAGATCCGGATTATGGCAATAGCCGCAGTGCCAGGGACAGCCCTGGCAAAACACCACCGCGACCAGCATGCCGGGCCAGTCGGATGAGGAAAGCGGCGTCAGGCCGCCCACACGAAGTGTCATGATCTGTTTCGCAGCTCGATCAAATCAACCATGAGTGCAATGGCTTTCGACAAAGAACTGCCGCTCGCGGTGCTCGCTCTGCTTACCCTTGTTGAAGCTGGTGGTCGGGCGGTGGTAGCCCATCACGCGGGTCCACACTTCGCAGCGGGTGCGTTCTTCATCCTTCAGTGCAACGGTCTGGATTTGGGTAGAAACGGTCATGTCATTCATATCAATCTCCTTGGGGTCAGGCTGCAATCGCACGTTTACGGGACAGGGCTTCCTCGTCGCAGGTGGGGCAGAATTCGTGCTCGCCGGCGAGGTATCCGTGTTTGGGGCAAATCGAGAAAGTAGGCGTGATGGTGATGTAGGGCAGGCGGAATCGCGTAAGCGAGCGACGCACCAGATTGCGGCAAGCATTAACGGACGAGATGTGCTCCGACATATACAGGTGCAATACGGTGCCGCCGGTGTATTTGCGTTGCAGTTCGTCCTGTTGCTCAAGCGCCTCGAACGCATCATCGGTAAAGCCCACGGGCAACTGTGACGAATTGGTGTAATACGGCGCATCGTCGGTGCCCGCCTGCAGGATCGCCGGATAGCGTTTGCGGTCCTCCTTGGCGAAGCGATAGGTCGTGCCTTCGGCCGGCGTGGCCTCCAGGTTGTACATGTGGCCGGTTTCTTCCTGGAACGCGGCGATGCGCCCACGGATGTGGTCAAGCAGTCGCACCGCAAATTCGTGCCCCCACTTCGTCGTGATGTCGTTCTCGTCAGAAGTGAAGTTGCGAATCATTTCGTTGACGCCGTTCACACCGATGGTCGAGAAGTGATTACGCAGGGTGCCAAGATAGCGCTTGGTGTAGGGGAAGAGGCCGTTGTCCATCAGCCGCTGGATTTCCTTGCGCTTGATTTCGAGGCTATTCTTCGACATGTCGAGCAGCGCATCGAGACGACGCAGCAGCCCGGCTTCGTCGCCCTTGTACTCATACCCCAGACGCGCGCAGTTGACCGTGACCACGCCGACCGAGCCGGTCTGCTCGGCCGAGCCGAACAAACCGTTGCCACGTTTCAGCAATTCGCGCAGATCGAGCTGCAGGCGACAGCACATCGAGCGAATGTGGTTCGGCTTCATCTCGGAATTGATGAAGTTCTGGAAATACGGCAGACCGTAACGCGCGGTCATGGCGAACAGCCGGTCGGCGTTTTCCGACTCCCACGGGAAATCCGGCGTCATATTGTAGGTGGGGATGGGGAAGGTAAACACCCGGCCCTTGGCGTCGCCGGTCGTCATCACCTCGATGTAGGCGCGGTTGATCATGTCCATTTCGACCTGCAGCTCGCCGTAGGTGAACGGCATTTCCTTGCCGCCGATGATCGGGATTTGTTCACGCAGATCCTCAGGGCAGGTCCAGTCAAAGGTGAGATTGGTAAACGGCGTCTGCGTGCCCCAGCGCGACGGCACGTTGAGGTTGTAGATCAGTTCCTGGATGCATTGCTTCACCTGCTCGTAGCCCATTTCATCGTTGCGGATGAAGGGCGCCATGTACGTGTCAAACGAGGAAAAGGCCTGCGCCCCGGCCCATTCGTTCTGCAGCGTGCCGAGAAAGTTGACGATCTGGCCAACTGCGCTCGACATGTGTTTGGGCGGCCCCGCCTCGACCTTGCCCGGCACGCCGTTCAAGCCTTCGTGTAGCAAGGTACGTAGCGACCAACCGGCGCAGTAACCGGCCAGCATGTCGAGATCGTGCACATGCAGCGAGCCATCGCGATGCGCTTCGCCCAGTTCGGGCGCATAGACGTGATTGAGCCAGTAATTGGCCACCACCTTGCCCGACACATTGAGAATCAACCCGCCCAGCGAATAGCCCTGGTTGGCGTTGGCGTTGACGCGCCAGTCCTGGCGCGAAAGGTATTCATTGATCGACGCTTCGACGTCCACCACGGTCTTGCGATCCTGACGCAGCTTTTTATGGGTTTCACGATAGACGATATATGCACGCGCAGTATCGAGATGGTTGGCCGCGATCAGGCTTTGCTCGACCACATCCTGGATGCGCTCGATGCCGGGCGGTGTGGTGGTGAACATGTAGCTCAGCACCTTGACCACCTGGGCCGTCAGCAAATCCGCCTCGGCCTCGCCGAACTCGTTGGTGGCTTGAGCAGCACGCAACAACGCCGACCGTATCTTCCCGGCATCGAAATCCGCCCGCCGCCCGTCACGCTTGACCACCTCGCGCAGCGACATCGTTACCCCCAACTCCACGCCCACAGCACCCATCGTCATCCCCTCGCTTATCAACATATTGTGTCAACAGACTATTCAAGATACAACATGCTGTTAAAACGTCAAGATGATTTTGGGGTTTGTTTATCCTGTTAGAATCCGCTCATTGAAACTAATAGAGAAATCGATGGGCACGATTCTGGAATATCTGGGGGGAGACCACCGCGCCTGCGACGAATTGTTCGCTTCCGCCGAAGCCGCCGTGGCGCAAAAGAACTGGGGCAGCGCGCACGACCTGTTCGACCGTTTTCAGGCTGCGATGGTGCGGCATCTGGCGATGGAGGAAAATGTTCTGTTTCCCGCATTCGAAGCACACACCGGCAACAGCATGGGCCCGACCCAGATCATGCGCATGGAACACCAGCAGATCCGCGACCTGATTCAGAACATGGCGCGCGCCGTGGCAAACTCCAACCACAACAGCTACCTCGGTCTGTCGGAAACGCTCAACATGCTGATGCAGCAACACAACATGAAGGAGGAGACCATGCTCTACCCGATGTCCGACCAGGTGCTGGGCAGCGAACGCGATGCTGTGATCCGCGCCATGGAAGCCATTGCGCCATAGCTTGATGGTTTCGACGGCCCCTGAAATCCTCGTCGACGCGCGTGATCTGGAACCACCGGAGCCGATGGAAAAGATCATGCAGACGCTCACCTTGCTGCGGGCCGGCCAGTCGATCCGCCTGCTGCTGCACCGCGAACCGTTTCCGCTTTATCCGCTGCTCGCCGAAAGAGGCTACCACCACCTCACGCGGATGAAAGCCGACGGCAGCTATGTCATCCTGATCCACCCGGCCGACGCAACACCCGGCGAAAACGCCTAAGACGCATCCCACGCAATGAGCCTGCAAGCCGGCCTCTCCTTCGAACAAGCGCCGCCCTTCTCCCTGCCACTGCGGTTCTTTCTCACCGCCCCACTGTTTTTGCTGACCGCAGCCATCCTGATCGTGTGGGCGCCCGAGACCCTGGCCTCGCGCTGGTCACCGCAGGCACTTGCCCTGACCCATGCACTCACGCTCGGATTCCTCGCCATGGTCATGCTGGGCGCACTGATGCCGATGCTGCCGGTGGTGGCAGGCGCAACACTACCCGCTGCCCGACTCGTCGCATGGTTCAGCCATGTGCCGCTTACGCTGGGAACCGCCGCTCTGATCACGGGCTTTCTGACGGCCGAGCCTGCCGCATACGGCACTGGCATCGCGTTGCTCGCGGGCGGGTTCGCGACCTTTATCCTTGCAGCCGCAATCAGTCTCGCGCGCGCCGTATCCGGTGTCACGGTTGTCGGTATCCGATTTGCAGTGACGTGTCTGGGCATCACGATCCTGCTCGGGTTGGTGCTCACGCTACTACGCGCAGGCTGGTGGGCTCCGCCGGCGATCGAAGCAGCCCTTTCGGCGCATGCCGCGTTTGGCCTGCTCGGCTGGGTAGGGCTGCTGATCATGAGCGTGGCCTACCAGGTGGTGCCGATGTTCCAGATCACCCCACCCTACCCACCGCAGCTAAGCCGCTGGCTGGTGGCTGTACTGTTCTTGCTTCTTCTGCTTCACGCCGCCGCCCCCCTGTTTTTTCCGGCAGCAAGCTATCTAATCGATACCGCGCTCGCGAGTGGCATTTTGGTGTTTTCCTTGACCACGCTACGCTTGCTATCGCAGCGACGCCGCAAACTGCCGGATGTCACGCTCGATTTCTGGCGTCTTGCCATGGCCAGTCTGATTACCTGCATACTGGTCTGGCTCCCGGCCCAGTTCTTTCCGGCATGGGCCGCCAGCAACATCTATCCGTTGCTGCTGGGCGTGCTGTTTATTGGTGGCTTTGCCGTCAGCGTGGTGAACGGCATGCTCTACAAAATTGTGCCCTTCCTGGCCTGGTTTCATCTGCAAGCGCAGTTGCAGGCGCGAGCGGGCAGCATCCCCACCATGAAGGAGATGATTTCGGGGCGCGGGATGCGTTGGCAATTTCGTCTGCACCTCACTGCCAACGCGCTCCTTGTGACCGCCACATGGCGCCCAGAATTAGTCATATTGGCGGGGCTGTTGCTGGCGTTGTCAGCGCTACTGTTGTGGGTGAACCTTCTGTCAGCCGCACATCTGTTTTTCAATCGTGGCGGGCGGTTTTTCTAGCTCCCGACCAAACAGCCAAGTCTGCCGCCACCCGGATGGGCAGGAAGTGCGGCGACAGACCTCACGTTCTCGGTGCCCAACCCTCGATCAAAGTCGAAATGACGGCATCGGCCTGTTCAGCCAACTCGAAGCGGTGATCAGAGAGTATCCAGCGGAAGGCCAGACCCTGCACTGCAGCGATCAATATGCAGGCATTCTGCTGCGGAACAATGTCGGGCCGGATTTCCCCTCTCTCCTGTGCAGCGCCGATCAAACCGGCGATGAAGGTCAGAAAAAACATCACCAGTTCGTTCATGCGATCACGAAATATGGGGTCGCCGCTTTGCAGTTCTTCCGAAAACAGCAGACGGGGAATGCCAGGTTGTTGCTGGATGAAATTCAGGTGGGCGCGGATAACCATCTTCAGGCGCTCCAGCGGCGTCAGTTGCGCAAGCGCGAGTCCGGCCATTTCTTTCTGCAATCGTTCCTGAATGGTGTCCACCAGCGCAACCAGGACGTGGCTCTTGTTGCCGAAATGGAGAAACAAGGTGGGCTGTGCAATGCCGACCGCTTTGGATAGCGAACGGGTAGTTAGCTTGGATACGCCTTCGTGGCGAATGATTTCCATGGCCGCCTCAATGATGTCGTGGCGGCGGACTTCTGCAGACTTCCTTTTTTTAAGGGTCACGGTGTTTGGGTGCCTGGGACAATTGCAACAGATGAATATTAAGTGTCTTGATGGCCGACGCAGAAATTTATCGTATCCAAACGGGAGACATCGGCAGCAGCACGAACGATGGCCGCTGCCGAAAGGTGACGCATCAGGTCGGGATCAGGAACAGCAACTGCCTTCCTTGACGCCTGCCTTTTTAAGAATGAAAGCCAGCGGACAAAAGCCGGTCACCCCGCTTTGTGCCAGATTGGCCCCGACAAAAGCCGTGAGCCAAAGCCAGGCCGGGTTGTTGGTGAAATGAGCCAGGGCAATGCTGAGCAGCACCATCAGGCCCGCCATCAAGTGTACGGTACGGTCTACGGTCATAAAATCTCCAATGTTTGAATCGCCCCAATGAGGCGGAAAATGCCAGCAACCCGGTCGCGAGCGACCGGGC
>JAAFGW010000042.1 GCA_010365175.1 Sulfuriferula multivorans
AGGGTTCGGGTAAAACCACCACCAGCGGTAAACTCGCGCTGCTGCTGAAAAACCGCAAGAAAAAAGTCCTGCTCACCTCGGCCGACGTCTATCGTCCCGCCGCTATCGAGCAGCTGCGATTACTGGGCAAGCAACTCGACGTCAGTTTTTTTGAAGCCGGTGACGAACGCGATCCGCTGAAAATCGCCCGGGCCGCACAAGATCACGCGCGCAAGCAATTCTATGACGTACTGATTGTCGACACCGCCGGCCGGTTGGCGATCGACGAAGCCATGATGGCCGAAATCAAAGCGCTCCATGCTGCCGTCGACCCGGTCGAAACCCTGTTCGTCGTCGACGCCATGCAGGGCCAGGACGCCATCAACGTCGCAAAGGCCTTTAACGAAACCTTGCCGCTCACCGGCATCGTGCTGACCAAGCTGGACGGCGACTCACGCGGCGGTGCGGCCTTGTCGGTGCGGCAAATCACTGGCAAACCGCTGAAATTCATTGGCGTCAGCGAAAAATCCACGGGGCTGGAAGTGTTCCATCCTGAGCGCATGGCGCAACGCATCCTCGGCATGGGCGATGTACTCTCCCTGATCGAGCAGGCGCAAGGCTCGGTGGATATGGCCGAGGCCAAAAAGCTTGCTGACAAGGTCAAGAAGGGCAAGGACTTCGACCTCGAGGATTTCAAGGCGCAAATCCAGCAAATGCGGAAAATGGGTGGAATGTCGGCCCTGATGGACAAACTCCCGGGCGCCGGGCAAATGAACCTGCCGGCCGGGGCCGATGACAAATCCGTCAACCGGATCGAAGGCATCATCAACAGCATGACCCCGCTTGAGCGCCGCAAACCCGAAATCCTCAAAGCCTCGCGCAAGCGCCGTATAGCCGCGGGTGCGGGGGTGCAGGTTCAGGAAATCAACAAACTGCTGAAGCAGTTCGAACAGGCTCAGAAAATGATGAAAATGATGGGCAAAGGCGGCCTTTCCAAAATGATGCGCGGCATGAAGGGGATGATGCCGGGGATGCGGTAACTTAAAAGGGCAGTACTTATCTGTGGCAAGCTGCGAAGTTTTGGGTATAATTCTCGGTTTTCTCCGTTTCCCCGGTAGGTTAAATCATGGTTGTTATTCGTCTTTCGCGCGGCGGCGCTAAAAACCGTCCTTTCTACAACGTAGTGGTGGCTGACTCGCGTTGCCGCCGTGATGGCCGCTTCATCGAGCGCGTCGGCTTCTACAACCCCGTTGCTTCAGAAGGCACCGAGGCGTTGCGTCTTGATCAAGACCGCATCAGCTACTGGACCAGCACCGGCGCACAGTTGTCCGATACCGTTGCGCGTCTGGTCAAAAAGAACAAGTCCGCTACCGCTGCTGCCTGATTCAAGGCAAGTTTGATTCAGGGCTAGCATGACTCAGGGCCAGCATGATTTAGGACAAGGCGTGAGTCAGGACAGCGACTGGGTCGTGATGGGTCGCGTTGCCGCCCCATTCGGCATCAAAGGTTGGGTCAAGGTTCAGGCTTTTAGCGAAGACCCGGGCACTCTGATGGATTTTGCATCCTGGCGAATCGGGCGCGGCACCGAACACACGCATTTCACCGTCGAGACCATCCAGGACCACAGCAACACCCTGGTCGCCAAACTGGTGGGGGTCGATGACCGTGACAAGGCCTATGCCCTGCGCGGACAAGAGATTTCGGTGGCGCGCAGTGCCTTGGCGCCGCCTGAAGAAAACGAGTTTTTCTGGTCGGATTTGATTGGCCTCACCGCAGTCAACCGCGAAGGCGTCGAACTCGGCAAGGTGGATAGCCTGATGGAAACCGGCGCGCAGGATGTGCTCGTGATCAAGGGCACACGCGAGCATCTGATCCCGTTCATCGCGCAGTTCGTCGGCAAGGTGGATGTGGCAGGCGGGCAAATCGAAGTGGACTGGGGCGAAGATTATTAAGGAGGAAGGGGTGCGCTTTGATGCTGTCACGCTCTTCCCCGAGATGTTCGATGCCATATTGGATTACGGCATCACCCGGCGCGCGCTGGATCGTGGCTTGTATCGGTTCAAATCGTGGAACCCGCGCGATTTCACCGACGACCCGCACCGCACGGTGGACCACCGCCCCTACGGCGGCGGCCCCGGGATGCTGATGCAGGCTGAACCGCTGGATCGTGCCTTGAATGCCATCCAGCAAGAACTGGCCGGCGAAAATTTAAAGCCCTGGGTGGTGCATTTTTCACCCCGAGGTCGCCCGCTTACCCATCAGCGGGTGATGGAATTGAAACAAGCCGCGCTCAACCAGAATCACGCACTGGTTTTATTGTGCGGGCGATACGAAGGCATCGACGAACGGCTGTTGCAGCGCCGCGTGGACGAAGAAATATCGCTGGGCGACTTTGTTTTGTCGGGCGGTGAACTCCCCGCGCTGGCCTTGATGGACGCGTTGATCCGGCAACTGCCGGGTGCGTTGAATGACGCAGATTCTGCGGTGGAAGACTCTTTCGCCAACGGATTGCTGGACTGCCCGCACTACACGCGGCCCGAAGTCTGGCAGGGCATGGCGGTGCCAGAAGTATTGAAAGGCGGCAACCACGCTGCGATCGCCCAGTGGCGATCGCAGCAAAGCCTCACGATTACGGCAGCCCATCGCCCCGACCTGCTGGCCAAACGGGGCGTTTCGAAGCAGGAACAGGATCTTCTCGCGGCGCATCCACCGGGTGCGACGCAGAAAAAAGCGGTTCAGGGCCATTAGGCCCGAACCATGTGAAACGGCGTGATGTCTGTCACTGGAGTCCAAACCGACCCTGTGGCCTACCTCTCCCGCCAGAAGTAAGGAAACATCATGAACATCATCGAGCAACTTGAACAAGAAGAGATCGCCCGCCTGGGTAAAACCCTCCCCGACTTTGCCCCCGGCGACACTATCGTCGTTCAGGTCAAAGTGAAGGAAGGCGTGCGCGAGCGTCTGCAGGCTTACGAAGGCGTCGTCATTGCCAAACGTAACCGCGGCCTCAACTCGGCTTTCACCGTGCGTAAAATTTCCGCGGGCGAAGGCGTAGAGCGTACTTTCCAGACCCACTCGCCGCTGGTTGCCAGCGTCGAAGTGAAGCGCCGCGGTGACGTCCGTCGCGCCAAGCTGTATTACCTGCGCGAGCGTTCAGGCAAGTCCGCACGCATCAAAGAAAAGCTGCCCGCCCGCAAGGTCAAGGGTGGTGCCACTGCAGCTGCAGCCAAAGCTGCCGAATAAGTCGTTTCTCTGCTGCAAGACAAAACGCCCGCTTCAAGCGGGCGTTTTTTATGCCCTCAGCATGCAACCTCATACTGGCGACAGGTATCTCATTACCTGCCACTGTTCATCCCAAGTGCTTTATCGCCCTGTCCCTGAAATCTCCCCCTTCAAGCTGCGAACAACGACTTCAGCATCACTCATCAGCCATCGTCCTGACTGGAATCATGATTCAGCACGACCCAGCAGTTCGGCGTACTCATCAGCCGGCAATGGGCGACTGAACAAATAACCCTGATACGCGTGACAGCCTTGATCCACCAGGAAATCCCGCTGCGCTTCGGTTTCCACACCTTCCGCAACGACATTCAGACGCAGGCCGCGTGCCAGACCGATAACAGCAGCCGCGATTTCCATGTCGCTGCTGTCGTGAGGAATATCACGGACGAAACCCTGGTCAATCTTGAGTTCATCAATCGGAAAGCGTTTCAGATACGCAAGTGACGAGTAGCCAGTACCAAAGTCGTCAATCGACAAACGCAACCCCAGTGCCTTGAGGGTGTACAGCAAAGCCACCGCCTCTTCGCCATGCCCCATGATCATGCTTTCGGTGAGCTCCAGTTTGAGAAACTCGGGAGGCAACCGGGTTTCCTTCAGGATGGCCGCAATGCGGGCAACAATGTCAGGTTGCTGCATCTGGCGCGCTGACAAATTGACTGACAAGGAAAGTGCAGGCAGGCCAGCATCAATCCAGGCTCGGGCTTGCCTACACGCCTCACGCAGCACCCATTCCCCCAATGGCACGATGAGACCGGTTTCTTCAGCGAGGTGGATAAAACGGAGCGGCGGGATCAAACCTTGTGCTGGATCGTTCCAGCGAACCAAGGCCTCGCAGCCGATCATCTTGCCACTGTGAATGTCCACCTGGGGCTGGTAGTGCACCACGAACTCGTGCTGGGCCAGGGCACGGCGCAGGTTCGCTTCCATTCCCAATCGCTCGTCGACCGCCTGAGTCAATCCGGGCGTATAAAAGCTGAAGGTATTGCGTCCGGTTCCCTTGGCCTGATACAGCGCCACATCGGCATGCTGGATCAGTTCAGTACTCGTGGTGCCGTCTTCCGGGAACAGGCTGATTCCGATACTGGCACCCACATACACTTCATGCCCGCTGGGCAGCAGAAAAGACTGCTCAAGCAAATGGATCATTTCCATCGCAACGTCCGCCGCGTCATCCGGGCGCCGCAGATCCTCCAGAATCAGCAGGAACTCGTCGCCACCCAACCGACCCAATATGTCTTCGGCGCGCAGTTTGTCCTGCATGCGCTGAGCCAAAGCCTCAAGCAATTCGTCACCTACCGGGTGGCCCAGACTGTCGTTGATATTTTTGAAACGATCCAGATCGATATACAACACGGCAACCCGACGCTTATTGCGCTCGGCAGATTCCAGAACGTGTTTTAGCTGGGATTGCAGCAGCAACCGGTTAGGCAGCTTGGTCAACGAGTCGTAATGCGCCAGATGCTCGAAACGGGCTTCAGAATCCTTGAGCTGGCTGATGTCGGTCATCAGTCCGACATAATTGCTTGGCAGGCCGTCGCTATCGTATACGGTGCTGACCGTCAGCAACTGGGGAAACAGTTCACCACTCCTGCGCCGGTTCCAAATTTCTCCCTGCCAATGGCCGGTTTCAAGGATGCTGTTCCACATGGTCCGGTAAAAGGCCAGGTCTTCACGGCCGGATTGCAGCAGACTGGGGTTACGGCCCACAACCTCCGTTTCCGTATACCCGGTAATGGTGGTGTAAGCGGGGTTGATGCTAACGATACGCGGTTGCAGGTCAGTAATTACCACGCCCTCGCGGGTGCTCTCGAATACCGCGGCTGACTGACGCATCGAGGCTTCGGTGCGTCCACGCTCGACAGCCAGCCCGGCAATGCGGGCAAACTCGCCAATCAGGTCCAGCTCATCCTGGGTGGGGGTGCGAGGCTGGTCGTAATAGATGCCAAAGGTGCCCAGAACCTGGCCTGATTGATCCTTGAAGGGGATCGACCAGCAGGCGCGCAGGCCGGCACGTTCGGCAAGATCAGCATAAGACGCCCAAAATTCATGTTCGCGGATATCTTCAACAATGACCACCTCGCCGGTGAATGCCGAAGTGCCGCAGGATCCCTGCCCGACCTCGGGTTTCAGCTTATTTACGGCCTCATTGAAGAAGGCCGGCAGGCTGGGCGCTGCGCCGGTAAACAGCAGGCCGCTGCTGGGGTCTCTGAGCAGGATGGATACACGCATGTCCGGATGGAGCGTTTCCAGACTGCTGACAATTTCTTCCAGAATATTGGGTAGCGGGCGGTTACTCGTCAGACCATCCAGCACAGCAATTCGGGTTTCGCGTATCTGCTCGCCCAGCCGGGACTCGGTGATGTCGTGCCAGGCCCCTATCGCCTCGCCGCTGAGGCCGTCTCCTGTTCTGGCAAGACGCAATTCGTCGTGTATACATCGAAGCTGTCCCAGGCCATCGTAGAAGCGGTAGTCATGGATGACTTGATCGGTGTCTGACAACGCGGACACGTGTGCCAGCGCGGCTTCCCGGTCGTCCGGATGAAGGTGTTCTGACCACCAGCCAACCTGCAGTGCTTGTGTCTCCGAATACCCCAGTAGACGCTGAATGTTACTACTGACCCAATTGAGACGGGGCTCATCCTGATCCAGCTGCAAGGAATAGAGCACGACCGGACTGGTGGTCAACACATGCTCCAATCGCTCGGTTATCTCGCGCAATCGAATCCGTTCGCGCGTCAATTCAACCTGGTGCAGGACTTTTTCAAGCGTGGCAGGCAGCTCGTGCAGATAGCCCGCATGCTTGACGAGATAATCGTCGACCCCCAGATGGATGGCCTGTGCGGAAACCGATTCGCTGCCCTGTCCGGTGACGATGATGATGGGAATATCCAGCCCACGCTCAGCCCGCAGCACTTTCACCACGTCGAGGGCATCGAGTCCCGGCAGACGATAGTCCAACAACACCACATCAAAGTCTGACGGGGCCGAATTGTCTAAGGGCAAGCGTTCTAAAACCTGGTTGGCATCGGCAACCACAGTGAGTTGAACATGCGGTGCAAAGCGAGCCAGATGCCGCTGGGTCAGGTCGATGTCTGCGGCATGGTGCTCGGCATACAACACGCGCAGTAACTGGGTTCGGCACACATTGGATATCCGAAAACGATGGCAGGCATCGTTAAGCGTGCTGGACAGATGTTCCAGCGAGTTTGCGCCCTTGCTCAGGTAGTCATCCGCGCCCGCCTGGAGTGCAATGACCGCAGCCTTCTGATCACCCGAGCCTGTGAGCATCACCACCGCCATCGGCAGCGATTGCTTGCGTATCCAGTTCAATAGTTCGAGGCCGGATCCATCCGGTAATTTCAGGTCGACCAGCGCCGCATCAAAACTGGCGGGGGCCTGCAGACAGTCGCGTGCCTCGGCCAGACTGGTCGCCACGGTCAGTTCGATCGCCGGTGCCTGACGCGTCAAGTGGCGGCGAGTCAGGTCGGCATCGGCAACGTTGTCTTCTACATACAGTACGCGCATAAGGGCCCTAGACGGGGGGATGGTTGGTGAGGCACCAGTACAACTCGATCTGAGTGGCCACTTCAATCAGCTTGTCGAAACTGACGGGTTTGACGATGTAGGAGTTGGCATGGTGCTGATACGCCATGTTCACATCCCGCTCTTCGTTGGATGAAGTCAGCATCACCACGGGTATGTGCTGGCTCACCGGCTGTTGACGCAGATGGCGTAGCACTTCCAGGCCATTCACGCGCGGCAGTTTCACATCGAGCAAGATAACCATCGGCAAGGGTTCACCCGCTTCCCAGCGGGGTATCCAGTCCAATACTTCCTGGCCGTCGCGGGCCACCAGAATGGGGTTGGTCAGATTGCGGCGTCCGAATGCGCGCAGGGTCAGGTCCAGATCGACCGGGTTGTCTTCAACCAGCAGAATCGGCCGGGTGCCCCGTTCCGGGTTCATTGCGGCAACTCCAGATAGAACGTGGCACCCTGGCCAGGCGCACTCTCGGCCCAGACGCGCCCGCCCATGCGCTGCATGGCCTTGAAAACGATGGCCAGGCCGACGCCAGTGCCTGGATAGTCTTCGGCGCGCTGCAGGCGTTGGAAAATTTCGAAGATGCGATCGTGAAATTGCATGTCGAATCCGATCCCGTTATCCGCGAACTTCAGGGTAATCGATTTCTCGCCCTTCACGCCACTGACCGACAGATGGGGCGGATGACTGTCGCGGGTGAATTTGAGTGCATTGTCGACCAGATTGCGCAGCACAATGGCCAAGCCTTCGGGGTCGGCCTGCGCGGTGAGACCCTGCAAAGAAGTCTCCACCACCATGCCTTGCGCCTGAATATCCGCCTGGAGCGTATCGAGCACACCGGTCATCAAACTCGAAATATCAAGCGGACGGCCTTGCAGGCTGCGCCGCTCCATCCGGGAGTAGGTCAGCAGGTCATCAATCAGCTGGCTCATTTGCATCACCCCGACACGCACATTGTTCAGCAACTCAATGCCCGGCTTGTCGAGCTTGCTCTGATAATCCTCGAGCAGCAGCCGGCTATAGCCATCGATCCCGCGCAATGGGGCCTTGAGGTCGTGCGATACGGAGTAAGTAAATGTCTCCAGCTCCTTGTTTGCCATTGCGAGTTCGGCCGTTCGCTGGCTCACACGCTCTTCCAGCGCAACGTTGAGTTGATGGACTTCTTCCTCCATGTGCATGCGCTCGGTGATGTCGCGCGACACCACCACCACCCGATCGATCTGGCCATTTACCCCGTGTATCACCCCCCCCTGCGATTCAATATTGCGCACTGTGCCGTCGGCCAGGACAAAACGGAAATTGATGCGTTTCCCTTTCCCGGTCCGCACGGTATCCATGAATACCCGGCGCACCTCGTCTCGATCATCCGGATGGATTTCAGCAAACGAGTCGGTGCCCACCAAGGTTTTGGGATCGCCGAACAACGCGCAATAGGACGGGCTGTTGTAGAGGCGTCTGCCTTCCAGATCCAGCACTGCAACCATGTCACCGATATTCTCGGCGATCAGACGGAAGAAGGTTTCCTGCTCCTGCAGCGCCGCTTCCGCCTGCTTGCGTTCGGTGATGTCGTTGATGGCAGTGAAGATGGCGGGTTCATGGTCAAACTCCACAATGGAGGCTGAAACCAGCGCCCAGAAGGGGCGGCCGTCCGCCGTCCGCATACGGACTTCGAGATCGTCAACCTTGCCTGTTTTTTGAAGCGGCTCCAGAAAGCGCATCCGTTCCGAACGGTCCTCATAGAACTCTTCTGCCGGCTGGCCGATACCCTGTTCGCGCGAGATGCCGTACTGGACTTCTGCACGGTGGTTGCCATAGATCAAAATGCCATCGCGCACGCGGGTGATCACGGCGGGGAACGGCGCCAACTCAATCAGTGAGCGATAGTGGGCCTCGCTGTCGCGCAGGATTTGCTCGGCCTGCTTGCGCTCGGTGATGTCGGTAATGACGGCAACACGTGCCGTGCGGCCTTCGAACTCGATGTCATGCGAACGCGCCTCGATGATGATCCGGGAGCCCGTCTTGGTCAGGTGATGCCATTCGCCCACGTAAGCCAGTCCTTTCAGGCTTGCGGCAACCTCGGAGATGGATTCTTTTTCCTCGTCCGGGTATAGATCGGTGAGGCGCATAGCCAATATTTCATCATGGCTGTAGCCGTAGTGGCGTAAAAACGCAGCGTTGACCGCAAGCATATGCAGGCTGCCGCGTTCGTAGACCAGCATGGGAACAGGGTTTTGCTCGAATAAATGCCGGAAGCGGGTTTCGCTTTCTTGCAGGGCAGCTTCACCCAACTTGCGGGAATTGATGTCCTCGATTACGGAGATGAAGTAATCCGGGGCTTCGTTGTCTTTCCAGATCAGCGAGACCGTCAGATTGACCCAGACCTGGCTGCCGTCCTTGCGGAGGTAGCGCTTTTCCATCGAGTAGGCATCGATTTCGTGCACCAGCATCTGGCGCACATAGCCGAGGTCCGCATTGAGGTCATCCGGGTGGGTGATGTCCTGAAATGTCAGGCTCAACAATTCCACTTCGCTATAGCCGACTATGTCGCACATTTTCTGGTTGACGCGCATCCAGCGGCCTTCCGGCGAAACCATGGCAATGCCGACAGCGGCTTGTTCGAAGGTGGCAGAAAAGCGTCCCTCGCTTTCGCGCAGCGATTGTTCAACGAGGATGCGTTCGCTGATGTCTTCCGAAAAGATGACGATGCCGCCGACTGAGCTGTCCGCCGCAAACCAGGGCCGAGTTTCTCCGCTCAGCCATTGAGTGCTGCCGTCTGCCCGCTCAAACCGATCCTGCTTATTGCGCACGAGTTCGCCGGCCATTCCGCGTTGATGGATGGCTTTCCAGTGTTCCGAGAGGTCAGGAAAAACGTCGTAATGCGATTCGCCGAGAATATCGCTGCGTTCCAGTTGGTAGTCGGTCAGCCAGCGGCGGCTGACCGCCAGATAGCACATATCGCGATCGAACATGGCCAGCGCGGCCGGCGCGTGCTCGATAAATAACCGCAGCCTGCTTTCGCTTTCAACCAGCGCGGTTTCAATTTGCTTGCGGTCGGTGATGTCGCGTGCGATGCCGAACACGCCGCACACTTCGCCGTCGATGATGAGCGGGCCCTTGGTGGTGAGGTAGCGGTAGCTGGCGTCAGCGGTGTTGACCGTTTCCTCGTAAGAATGAGGGATGCCTTCCTCCATGATGCGCAAGTCGTCGGCTTGGAAACGTTCGGCTGACTCGGCTGAGTACAGGGCATGATCATCGGCGTCAAGAATGGCCTCAACCGGGCGACCAAGCAGGGCCGCCAAAGCCTGGTTGGCAATGAGATAGCGACCTTCGCGATTCTTGACGAAAATTGCATCCGTGCTGCCTTCCACCAGTGCGTTCAGGATGGAGTGCAGGCGCTTCAGGTCCTCTTCCCGTTTCTTGCGCTCGGTGATATCGGTGAAAAAGATGGAAATGCCATCCAGCGTCGGGTAGATGCGGTTTTCATACCACTGGTCCCAGGGCGGGTAGTAGTCTTCCATACGGACCATCTTGTCGCCATCCATCACCTGCTCGTAGGTTTTCTGGAACGGCTGCCCCACGCCTTCGGGGAATTCGGTCCAGATATGCTTACCCAGCAAGTCACCTGGTGCGCGGCCGAACATTTCCCCAGCCTTGCGGTTGACATACTGGTAGCACCAGTTCCGATCCAGGCTGACAAACCCGTCACTCATGCTTTCCAGCAAATCCACCATACGCCGGTTGAGGGTGTCCCGGGCGCGATCGGCCTCGATGAATTCGAGGGCGAAGCCAATGTCTTCGGCCAGTTCGTCCAGCAGGCGCAACTCGTCTTCGTCAAAGAACCCGGCGCGGTCGGCGTAGAGATTGAACGCTCCACGTACCTGACCGCCGACCCGGATCGGGAACGCTGCCGAGGCCTGATAGCCCAGAGCCAGGGCTGCCTCACGCCAGGGGGCCATATGAGGATCGTGGGCGATGTCGTTGCATACGATGTGCTGTCCTGAACCCAATGCCAATCCGGTTGGGCCGCGCGCCTGCTCATCTTCACCCAGCGAGATATGCAGGTTTTCCAGGTATTGACCCGCCTCCCCTGCATGAGCCAGGGGCCGCACAGTCTGCAGGCCGGCACCCACCATGCCCAGCCAGGCCATGCGGAATCCTCCTACTTCGACGGCGATGCGGCAGGCCTCCTCGAACAGCTTCTGCGGATCGCGCAGATGGATGATCGCGACATCGATGCCGCTCAATACACGATACAGCCGGTTGAGTACCGTGAGCTTTTCCTCTGCTCTGACCTGGTCGCTGATGTCCTGAAGCGTGCCTAAAAGCGAGGCGGGCTTGCCGGAGGCATCGTATTCAACATGGACTTGCACGCTGACCGTGCGCGCCACGCCGTCTGCGCGTACAAGTCGATAACGAAACACGGGAATGTCTTCTCCCGGACGGCTTTCGAGCATGCGTTGCAGGTAGTCATCATGCGCGGCACGGTCGTCAGGGTGGACGTGGGCGATATGCCACTCGTAAGTGAAGGGTTGGGACTGGGGACGCAAACCGAAAATACGGTAGGTTTCATCCGACCACTGAATGTCCCCGTTCGCCACGGTGTATTGCCAGTTCCCTACATGGGCGATGGTTTCGGCCGCCTTAAGACGATTCGCGCTAGCCGTCAGTTCGCCCTGACGTCGTGCCAGTTCACGCTTGAGCTGGCGGTTCCAGAGCAGAATCGCGAGATAGCCAAACACCACCACGATCATGGATCCGACCAGCCAGGGAAACAGGCGGGTCACCAGAGTCGGCTGGCTGAGCCGCAGGATTTCCTCCGCGTGCAACGGCATCCATTGCTGGAAAATGGCATTTTTCTGCTGGGTGGGCATGCTGGCCAGCGCCTGATCGAGGATGCGCGCCAGTTGCGGCCAGTCCTTGCGCACGCCAAAGCGCTGGCCGTTCACTTCCATGTCAAAGCCGGCGTTGACCTTGAGGTTGGTGATGCCCTGCTGAGCAGCGAGGTGGGTATTCACGCCGAGCACGCCAACATAGGCATCGGATGCGCCCGAGGCAACCGCTCTCAGCCCATTGAGTGCGGTGGGCACATAGTGGGGGCGTAAAGTCGGATACTGTTCCAAGACCTGTTTGCTCGACGAATAGCCTTCCACCAACACCAGGCTCTGGCGGTCAAGATCCTGGAGCGAACGCAGTTGTGGCGTGTCGATGCGGGTCATGATGACCAGCGGCGTGGGCAGGTAAACCGAGGTGAACTCGAGAAAAGCATCGCGTTCGGGTAACCGAACCACCGTGGCCACGGCATCGACGCGACGCGCCTGCACGGCTGCCATCAGTTGGGGCCAGTCGAGGTCGGTCACCAGTTCGAAGCGAACGCCGAGGGTCGGGCCAAGATAGGCAAGAAAATCGCTGACGACCCCTTGTGGTTTTCCCTGCGTGTCGAGAAAAGAATAAGGAGCATAGCTGGGATCGATCCCCAATCGGATGATCGGATGTGTTGTCAGCCAGGCTTTGTCCGTCGGGGACAGCGCGAGTCGGAGAGAAGACGTCTTGTCTGCCCAGGTCGGCCCGATGGTGCCAAGGCAAACCAGGCACGTCAGCAAGGCGAAAACAACGCCTTCGCGCAGGTTCTCGAGCATACGGCTTCTGCGCACCGGAAATATCCAGGAGTTCGTCTTCATAACACTGTGGCGCGATTCTCTCAGGTTGATTTTTATATCCTGCTGGTGGTTCTTTTTACTCCGGGTTCAAGATTGCAACAACCCGACGCCCAACCTGATAGGGCTGAAGCGTCGCCTCGCCTGCCAACAAACGATGACTTTGCAAGGGCCGCGTTGTGAACTGCACAAAAAAGCCCAGGCAGAATAAAAACCATCTAAATCTGTCAAGATGGTCAAAGGGTGTCGGCCCCACCGTTGCCGGGAGCCTCCAAAAAAACTGGGTAAAATGGGCGCCAACACATTTTTCGAACTCGACTAGAGTTAAACGATGCGCCCGTACGATGCGATCCTTCCTGCTCCAATGTGTCCACTCGGCGCCTGCTTCAGCGGCGACACCCTGACACGACTGGACTTCCTGCCTGTCGATTCGACTGTTTCCGCTTCAAATTCTGACGCACGTATACGCCTGCTGGCCCGTGAGCTGGACGCTTACTGGGACAGCCCCAGCCATGCATTCGATTTACCGTTTGCCGCGCAAGGCACACCGTTCCAGCTACGGGTGTGGAATGCGCTGACCACCATACCGGTCGGGCACCCTACAACGTACGGCACATTGGCGAAGCGCCTCGGCACGGCGGCGCGCGCGGTCGGTCAGGCATGCGGGGGCAACCCATTGCCGGTTCTGATCCCTTGTCACCGCGTGGTGGCCGCGAGTGGACTCGGTGGCTTCATGCACGCTGCGACGGGCGCCCCACTGGATGTCAAAACCTGGCTGCTGAATCATGAACAGAACACTGGTTGACCGCTTTTGCGACCACCTGTGGCTGGAAGACGGGCTGGCAAAATTAACGCTGGCTGCCTACCGAACCGACCTCACACATTTTGGGAAATGGCTGGAAAAAGAACGGAAACTCATCCTGAATGCCGCCGTACCGGGGGACGTTGAGGCCTATCTGGCATGGCGCTTTAACCAGCACGCTCAGCCGCGGAGTGCAGCGCGCTATACCTCGACACTCAAGCGGTTTTATCGTTATCTGCTGCGCGAAAACCTGATCGCCGCCGACCCCACGCTCAATCTCGACAGCCCCAAGCTGCCGCGTTCGTTGCCCAAGACGCTGACCGAGGATGACGTCGAACGCCTGCTCGACAATGCCGACACCAACACGCCGCTGGGGTTGCGCGACCGTGCGATGCTGGAAACCTTGTACGCGACGGGCTTGCGGGTATCAGAATTGGTGGGGCTGAAACTGACTGCAGTCAATGTGAACGACGGCGTGCTCCGCGTGACCGGTAAAGGAAACAAGGATCGGCTGGTTCCTCTGGGTGAAGAGTCAGTACAGTGTCTCAGGCGCTATCTGGCAGAATCGCGACCGCTGCTGCTGCACAGACAGCTGTGCGATGAAATATTTGTCACCGCCCGTGGCGCTGGCATGACACGGCAAGCATTCTGGTATTTGATCAAACGGCACGCGCTTGCTGCTGGCATCACGCGGCCACTTTCTCCTCATACCCTGCGCCACGCCTTTGCC
>JAAFGW010000043.1 GCA_010365175.1 Sulfuriferula multivorans
GACGCTGTAAACAATATCCTTCGCGCAAAGGTAATGAAATACTGAATAGTCGCCACGACTGGGGCGTAAAGAGTGTAAAGTGAACAGCATTGGGTCTATCCCCTCTTTTTCATACGTTTGAGCGCTACTTCGGCTGACGCAAAACGGCGTTGTGAAAGATTGGGCAGAGCGTGCGGCTGGCGCTTCAGGTGCTACCCGCGTCGCACAGGTGCTCGTGATCGGTCAGGTCCATCACCGCCTCGTTGCCATGTTCCCATTGAGCGCGCTCGGCGTCGGTCGCTTTGGGCGAGAACAGACCGGTGACCGCATAGAAAATGCCGATCACGGGCGCGGTCCAGCAGGCAAAGGCCAGCGGGATGTACAGCAGGTTCTCCAGGTTGCCCTCCATGATGCCCAGGCCCAGCGCGCTGATCACGAACGCGCCGCCGGCGTTCCAGGGGATCAGCGGGCTCATCAGCGTGCCGCCCTCCTCCACGGCGCGACTCAGGTTGAGCGTCGAATAGCCCATTCCGCGGTACAGTGGCGAGTACATGCGCCCGGGCAGCGCGATCGAGATGTAGGGGTCGCCGGCCACCAGGTTGGTCGCGAACGAGGTGCCAATCGCCGAGCTTTGCACGGCGCCGAAGGACTTCACCCGCGACACGATGCTCAGGATGATGGCTTCGAGGCAGCCGGTACGCTCGAGCGCACCGCCGAATCCCAGCGCAATCAGCATCAGCGAAATGGTCCACATCATCGACTGGATGCCGCCGGCGTTGAGCAGCTTGTCAATGATGGCGACCCCGGTCTCGATTTCGTAGCCCGACTGGGCGTAGCTGAAGACATCATGCAGCCCGACGCCCTGGTAGAAGATCGCCACCAGCGCGCCCGCCAGCACGCCCGAGAACAGCGCCGGCAGCGGCGCAATGCGGCTCAGCGCCAATATGATTACCAGCAACGCCGGCAGCAGCGGAATCCAGCCGAGCTGGAAGTTGGACGCCAGTCCCTCGGTGATCGCGTTGACGGCGGCCAACGAGGTCTGCGCCGGTTCAATGATGTAGTAGCCGGCCACCAGGTAGGCCACCAGCGCGATCAACATTGCCGGGATGGTGGTCGCCATCATGTTTTTGATGTGGTCGAAGACGTTGACGCCGGTGACCGCCGGGGCCAGGTTGGTGGTGTCCGACAGCGGCGAGATCTTGTCGCCAAAGAACGCGCCCGAGACGACCGCGCCGGCGGTCCAGTACACCGGGATGCCGAATCCGGCGCCGATCCCCATCAGCGCGAGGCCGACGGTGCCCACCGTCCCCCAGCTGGTGCCGAGCGACAACGAGACCACGGCGCACAGCCCCATCGCCGCGGCCAGGAAAATCGACGGATTCAGTAGCTCAAGCCCGTAGTAGATCAACGTCGGCACGGTGCCCGAGGCGATCCACACGCCGATGATCATGCCGACGATGATCAGCACCGACAGCGACGGCAGCGAGACATGGATCACATGGAACACGCCTTCGCGGATGTCGGGCCATTTCTGACCCCGTAGCACGCCCAGCAGACTGGTGATCGCCAGCCCGAGGGCCAGCGGAATATGCGGCGTGAAGTCGCCGTAATAGAACAGTTGCAACGCCAGCAACCCGAGTGTCAGCAGCACGGGTAGTAAAGCAAGCGGCAAAGAAGGAAGGGGCCGCGACGTGGATGTTTCGGACCGGATTTTAGTTTCGATATTCGACAATTCGACCTTTCGGTGGATGTGGGACAAAGCTGACTTCATGTTACACGTGCTGGCGCTGGGCCTTCTGTTAGCCAACATTCAACGTAGCGGTCATCTAGTGGCAAGAAGCCTGCTATTGGTATTGGCGAGAAGCCTGGCGCACGGTTTGGAATAGACTGCTCTCGCCGCGTGAACTGACATTCATGGAACAAGCCTCGAAGGCTGCTTCTGGGTCGGGATGAATCGCCCCGCTCGACGTTCGTGCAACAATTCAATGAAAAGCATGGTGCCGAATGACCCGCGCACGTGGGGCGCAGCCCGCAAACGATCACGTGAGCGTGTGCTTCCAGTCACTGTGATACTTTCAATGAAGTGCGTTACTGCAACTTTTTGATTCATGAGACAAGCAAAGAATGGCTAAGGATTACAACGCAGATTCGATCCAGGTTCTCAAAGGACTTGAGCCCGTCAGGGCTCGCCCCGGCATGTACACACGGACCGACAGTCCGCTTCATGTCATCCAGGAGGTTATCGATAATTCGGCAGACGAAGCTTTAGCGGGGCATGCCACCCAGATCGGTGTCCGATTGTGTGTGGATGGCTCTGTCCGGGTCAGCGATGATGGCCGAGGCATCCCTGTAGACCTCCATCCTCAAGAAAAAGAGCCCACGGTCGTGGTAGTGCTGACCCGTCTGCACGCCGGGGGCAAGTTCGATAAAACCTCCGGCGAAGGGGCGTACGCTTTCTCTGGGGGTCTGCACGGTGTGGGCGTCTCTGTGACCAATGCCCTCGCCACCCGTCTAATCGTGACGGTGAAGCGAGACGGCCAGATCAATGAAGTCGAGTTTGCGGATGGCGGAAGGGTCAGCAAGAAGCTCGCTGTCATCGGCAAGTGCGCCAAGAAAGAGTCGGGCACAACGATTCATGTCTGGCCCGCCCCGGCCTTCTTCGACTCTCCCAAAATCCCCGAGCGTGAGCTCGCACGTCTGCTGCGCGCCAAGGCCGTCCTGCTGCCTGGCGTGACCTTCCGGCTGGAGATCGAACGTAACGACACTGTGGATGAGCACGTCTATTGCTACCACGGCGGGCTGGTCGATTACCTGTCCGAACAGGTCCCCCCGGACGAAGCCCTGGTTCCTGTTTTCGCTGGCGAGGCCTACGCGGACGGATCCGATGGGTTTGCCAAAGGAGAAGGCGCGGCATGGGCAGTGACCTGGGCGGAATCCGGTAGCTTCTCGGAATCCTATGTCAACCTCATTCCGACCCTGCAAGGCGGTACCCACGAGGCGGGTCTGCGCGCCGGTGTCTTCGATGCGGTGAAGTCATTTGCAGAACATCACGCGCTCCTTCCACGCGGTGTGCAGCTGCGCCAGGAAGATGTCTCGGGGCGCATGTCCTTCGTGCTCTCCACACGACTGCTTGACCCCCAGTTCCAGGGGCAGGTGAAGGAAAAGCTCAACTCCCGGGAGGCGGTCAAGCTCGTGTCGACCATGATCCGAGACCCCTTCGAAGTCTGGCTCAATGGCCACGTGGAGTATGGCAAAGCCATCGCCGAGATGGCGGCCAAGGCCGCCGCGACCCGTCTCAAATCCAGCCAAAAAACCGAGAAGCGGAAAACCTCCGGGGTCGCTGTCCTGCCCGGCAAGCTTTCGGACGCCGCAACGGACGACCCGGTGATTCGTGAAATATTCCTCGTGGAGGGGGATTCCGCCGGCGGCAGTGCGAAACAGGCACGGGATCGCGAAACCCAGGCCATCCTGCCGTTGCGGGGCAAGGTGATGAACTCATGGGAAACCGACCCCAACGCGCTCTACGCCAACAAGGAAATCCACGACATCGCGGTCGCGCTCGGGGTGGAGCGGCATAAGTTGGGCGACAGTCCGGACCTCACGGGCCTGCGCTACCACAAGGTCGTGATCATGACCGATGCCGACGTCGATGGCGCGCACATTTCCACCCTGCTGCTGACCCTCTTCTTCCGTCACTTCCCGAAACTGGTCGAGTTGGGACACATCTACGTGGCGCAGCCGCCCCTCTATCGGGTGGACGCGCCGGCCAAGGGCAAGAAACCCGCCCGACGCCAATATGCGCTTGATGGCGGTGAGTTGACGGCGATCAAGGACCGTCTCCTGCTGGACGGATTCAAGCCGGAAGCCATCGAGGTCGGTCGCTTCAAGGGCTTGGGCGAGATGAACCCGTCCCAGCTTCGTGAAACCGCCATGGACCCGGCCACCCGGCGCGTCCTGCCCGTGCTCGCCACACCCGACGAAATGCAGGAAGCGTTGAAGCTGTTCGACATGCTGATGGGCAAGAGCGCTGCCGGCGATCGGCGCGACTGGATGGAAACAAAAGGCAATCTGGTGGAGGCTGACGTATGACCAAGGCAGTTGAAATCCACACCCAGGACCTTTTCGGCAACCCGGATGAAACGTCTTCCCAGTCCACGCCACCGCCCTCCCCGCCGTCTTCGGGTGACGACGGTTTGAGTGGCGAAGAAGGCCTGCCACTGGGCATTTATGCTGAACGCTGCTACCTCGCCTACGCGATGAGCGTGGTGAAGGGCCGTGCGCTGCCCTACGTCGAGGACGGCATGAAGCCCGTTCAGCGCCGCATTCTCTACTCCATGCGTGAGATGGGTCTGACGTCCAGTACCAAGCACGTCAAGTCTGCCCGTGTGGTGGGCGACGTGATCGGCAAGCTCCATCCTCACGGCGATCAGTCCGTCTATGACGCCATGGTCCGCATGGCCCAAGGCTTCACCCTGCGCTATCCGCTGATCGACGGCCAGGGCAACTTCGGGTCGCGCGATGGCGACGGCGCGGCCGCGATGCGCTACACGGAAAGCCGCCTCACACCCGTCGCCGAACTGCTCCTGTCGGAGATCGACATGGGGACGGTGGACTTCGTCCCCAACTACGACGGTGCCTTCAAGGAACCCGCCCTGCTTCCGGCCCGGCTACCCATGCTCCTGGCCAATGGAGCGTCCGGCATTGCCGTCGGCATGGCCACCGAGATTCCCTCCCACAACCTGCGCGAACTCGGTGCCGCGGCCATCGCCATTCTGAAAAAACCCGAGATCAGCCTCGACGGAATACTTACTCATGTGCCCGGCCCCGATTTCCCCGGCGGGGGGCGGATCATCACCTCCTCCGCAGATCTTCGCGCGGTCTATGAATCGGGTCGAGGCAGTGTGCGCGTTCGTGCGCAATGGACGGTGGAGCAGCTTGCACGAGGCCAATGGCGCATCGTTGTCACCGAACTGCCGCCTGGCGTTTCCACGGCCCAGGTGCTGACCCAGATCGAGGCACTGGCCAACCCGCAACCCAAGACCGGCAAGAAGGAATTGTCGCCGGAACAGAAGAACCTCAAGCAGGCGATCCTCGCCCTTCTGGACAGCACACGTGACGAATCAGACGAGAAAAATCCGGTTCGCCTGGTCCTGGAATCCAGCTCACGGAACCATGATCCCGATATCTTCATGCGTTTCTTTCTGGCCCAGACCAGTCTGGAAACCAATGTGCCGGTCAACCTTACCGTGGTCGGCCGGGATGGGCGTCCCGGCCAGAAGGGGCTGCTGGCATTGATCGCCGAATGGGCAGGCTTCCGGGTCGACACCGTACGCCGCCGAAGCCAGCATCGGCTCGAAGCGGTGAACCGGCGCGTCCACATCCTGGAAGGACGACTGACCATCCTTCTGAACATCGACGAGGTGATCCGGGTCATTCGTGAGTCGGACGATCCGAAGTCTGACCTGATGGCCGCTTTTGACCTCACCGAGGTGCAGGCCGATGACATCCTGGACATTCGCCTGCGTCAGCTAGCCCGGCTTGAATCCATCAAGATCGAGAAGGAATTGAAGGAATTGATGAGCGAACGCGACGAACTCAACCGTATCCTTGGCGACGGCAATGCCCTGACGTCTCTTGTCATCAATGAGATCCGCGCTGACATGAAGAAATACGGCGATGACCGCCGCACCCGCATCGAGGCAGCGCAGTCGGTTACCGCCTCAACGACGAGCGAAGAGTCCATTGTGGACGAACCGGTGACCGTAATCGTGTCACTGAATGGCTGGCTTCGCACCCGGCAAGGCCAGGGCGTCGACCGGGCATCCATCCAGTACAAGGCGGGCGATGGAGAAATGGCGGTCATCGACACCCGGACGGTGCATCCGCTCATCCTCATGGACAGCAGCGGCCGCACGTATACGCTTCGCATCTCCGACTTGCCCTCCGGTCGCGGCGATGGTGTTCCGTTCACCAGTCTCGTTGATCTGGCCAAGGGCGCGAAGCTGATTCATGCCCTTTCGGCGCCGCCAGAATCCCGCTGGCTGGTATCAAGCACAGTGGGCTACGGATTCATTGCCAAGTGTGCCGACATGGTGTCCCGGCAACGGGCTGGCAAGGCGTTCATGTCAGTCGAGGACGGCCAAACTCCCCTGCCCCCGGTCCCTACAACGGACGACTGGGTTGCTGTTGCGGCAAGCAACGGCAAGGCCCTGGTGTTCCCCATCGAAGAAGTCAAGGAAGGCACTGGCGGCAAGGGCGTGCAACTGATCAAGCTCGACGAGGGTGAAAAGATGATGGCGCTCACCGTATTCGACGGCCAGACCCTGATGGTGGAAGGCGTCGGAAAGGGCAAACGCAGCGGCAGGCTGAAACTGTCGGGCGAGAATTTGGAGCGCTACCGAATCCACCGAGCGAAGAAAGGCAGCCTCCTCGAAAAAGGGATGGTGGCGAGCAGGCTCTGGACAGATTGATCCTACCTGTCCTATCGCTCATTGGTGCCATCGAGCAGCGTCGACAAGCTCACCTGGGCTACTCGATACGTCTCCAAACTGGCGCCCTCGGCAGCTGTGAGTCTGCCGCCCGCCCATAAGCAATACCCGTGTTACGGGTAACTATTCAGCAATTAAATCGCAGATCAAATATGCCTAACGTCTTCTGTTCGGCCATAGCCGTCAGTCGTGCTGGCTTTCAGAATTGCTGGGACAAGTGTCTGCTTTCCGAAACCGTGAATGCGAACTTCCGACCCCAAACTACCTGATGCCAATTGGAAATTGCAGGCAGGCGATCCGGCGTGAATTAAGCCAGATTGCCAGAATAAGCTGTCGTCAGCGTGCGGGCCAACTCAATCATGAATTTCTCACCGCGCTATACATGCCTGGCCTGAGCGGGATAGCGGTGACAGAAATGGCACCTCTAAGGTGGAGAGGTCAGGTAAACGAGTCGGCCACGATGTTCTCATACCAGCCGCTCGCGTCTTGCGCTTCCTTGGCCCGATACTTGGCGGACTCCTTCAATGGACTCACACCAAAGGCTCCGGGCAGCGGGGCGATGCCACCGGCAGTCCGCTCATAGACGCCGGCGACGGAAAGGCCGTAGGTCGGGCTGGCCAAGGCGTAGCAGGCGTTGATAAAGGAGGGGTCGCCCACTGTCCGACCGGCCAGCAGGCTGGCGATGGCGGCGGCGCAGACCTTGGCTTCGGCATTGGCGGCTGCGGCCGATTTGGGCAGCTTCCCGGCTATCGAGCTGTCGCCGATCACATGGATATCCTTCTGGCGGGTGGATTCGAAGCTGCCCGCGTCGACCGGACACCAGCCGGTTTCATCGGTCAGCCCGGCCTTGTCGGCGAGGTCGCCGGCTTTTTGCGGCGGGATTACGTTGACCACGTTGCCCCGGTGCTGTCCTGCGCTGGTGGAGACGGTCAAACTCTTGGCGTCTACTTTGGTCGCCCTGCCGCCTTTCGAGCCGGGCACCCATTCGATCATGCCCGGATAGAGAGCCTGCCAGGCTTCCATGAATCCTTCCTGTACTGCGAAACCATTGTTCGCGTCGAGTATGAGTACCTTGGACTTCGGCTTGTTTCGCTTGAGGTAATAGGCAATGAGGCTGGCGCGCTCGTACGGTCCGGGTGGGCAGCGGAAAGGCGCGGGTGGCACGGTGATGATCACGGTTCCGCCGTTGGGCATCTGCTCCAGTTGCCGGCGTAGAAGTTCGGTCTGCGGCCCGGCTTTCCAGGCGTGGGGCATGACGGTTGCCGCCTGTTCGCTGTAGCCCTCCAGGGCAGCGTATTTGAAGTCGATGCCTGGCGCGACCACCAGTCGGTCATAGGGCAGGGCTTCCCCGCTTTCCAGCGCGACTTTTCTCCCCGATGGATCGATGGACACCGCGTTGCCGTAAACCACCTTGACGCCGTGGTTGAGACGCAGTTTGTCATAGCCCAGGGTAATGGCGCTCAAGGGCTGCTGGCCAATCAGGACAAGGTTGCTGGACGGGCACGTGACGTAGTTGCGCTGGCGCTCGATCAGTGTGACCTGAATGGCGGGATCGGCGCGGCGCAGGTATTTTGCACAGGCCGCTCCGGCAAAGCCGCCGCCAATGACGACCACGCGCTTGTCCTGGGTGGACTGGGCGAACGCCCTGCCGAAGCCGCCAAGGGAAACGGCGGCCCCGGCGGCGGCCATTGAAAGGAAATCCCTGCGGGTGAAGTTTCGTTCCATGGGCTACCTACCTTTTCTTCGAGGGCAAAGATTCGAAATATTTCGCGATCATGCGAATTTGCTCGTCTGTGTACGCGTTCATGAGAGGCGCCATGACTCGCCCCTTGTTCTCCTGCTTGAATTCGAACAGTTCATCCGCGATCTTGTTGGCCGGCTTGCCATAGAGTTCCTCCATCTTGCCCATGGCCTTGCCATCCGTGCCGTGGCACATGGCGCACGTGTTGGCCATCATCTTGGCGGTCGGTGCAGCGGAAGCCGCAGTGGAGTAAATGAATTGCGGGGTGAAAATACAGGCGCATAACAGCAGGAATCGGGTCGTCGGTCTCATATCTCCACCCTCCAGAAAGGAATCAGTTCAGCATAGACGTTATTCCTCACATGAGGCATTGCATGTGTAGCGGTCTCCATGAGGGTTCGTTCCCCAGCCGAGTTCTGGCCGATGCGAATGCCACCTCATAGCAGGCATTCACATGACCTGACAGGCATCACTCAACCGACGGCCTAGGCCGATGACCAGCCGGTCACAACCAATCAGCCCACAGTCGCTTCCTCGACCACTGCTGCCAGTGGCGCGCTCAGCGCAGAACGCGGCAGCACGAGGCGGGTGGCTTTGTACGATACCGCACCGACAAGGCCTAGCGCTCGCGAGCAAGATGTCATAACGAACATTTCGTAAAGTTAAGTCGTGTACACGACAAACCGGAGAAGCGCCATGAATATGACCTCATTTTGTAAAAACGCATTCTGCAACGCGCTGATCGCCACCAGTCTGGCTGTCGGATTCGGCATCGGCGTGGCTGATGCGGCCTCCGATGAAGCAACCAAGCCGCAAGCACATAGCGACGGCGTGGTTGCAATGGTCACCGATACCGCCATCACGGCCAAGGTGAAAGTCAGGCTGATGGGTGAAGACAGCCTCAAGAAATCCGACATTGACGTCACCACCACCAATGGCGTGGTCACGCTCAAAGGCTCGGCGAGCAGTTCGGATGCAAAGTCCACGGCTGAGACGGCGGCAAAATCGGTCGAAGGCGTCAAGAGCGTTGATAACAATCTTAGATCGCCCGGGAGCAGCAAGACACTGGCGAAGACAAAGCGGGTCGTATCCGATAGCTGGATCACCACCAAGGTGAAATCCGAGATTCTCGCTGACAGCATCAGTAAGGGCTTCGAAGTGCACGTGAAGACGATACGCGGCGTGGTGGTTCTGAAAGGTGCTCTGGCCAACCAGGATGCCATCGATCACGTGAAAGACATCGCTCAAAGTGTGGAGGGTGTGAAGAGCGTGGACACGTCCGACCTCACCGTTGCAGGCAAGTAACCAGTTTAAATTCCCCTCTTTACGCGTTGCGGGGGCATCGGTTTGGCGCGACGCAACGTTGATCAAAGGAAGATTAGATGAGTAGTGTTATGGCGAATAAGATTCTGATTGTCACGGGTGATGCCACCGATGCTAAAACCTTGGGGGATATACTCCACAAGGCAAAAGACGGCCCATTCGACATCGAATGGGTAACGCGACTCACCGACGCACTAGAGCGGCTGCGCGCAGGGGGTATTGACGCGATTTTGGTGGATTTGTCGCTATCCGATAGCCAAGGGATCGAAACATTCGACACGCTGTTCGGCGCCGCGCCCCAGACGCCGATCTTGACGCTTAGTGCAGAGGAGGACGAAGCGCTTGCGACGGAAGCGGTGCAGCGCGGCTCGCAAGGCTATCTGTCGAAAGGCCACTTTGGCAGCTATCTGGTACCGCAATCGCTGCGCAACATCATCCAGCGCAAGGCCGTCGAGGAAACGCTTTACCTGGAAAAAGCGCGTGCCGAAATCACCCTCAACTCGATCAGCGACGCGGTCATCGGCACCGATATGTCAGGCAATGTCGACTATCTGAACGTTGCTGCGGAACACATGACCGGATGGTTGATGGAAGAAGCGCGCGGACATCCCATCAGTGAGGTGATGCAAATCATCAATGGCGCGACGGGAAAACCCGAGACCAATCCGGTCGAATTGGTACTGCAGCAAAACAAACCCATGGGATTGGTTGCGGGTACGATCCTGATCCGGCGCGATGGGCGCAAAGTGGCGATAGAAGATTCCTCCGCGCCAATCCACGACTTGAACGGAAAAATTTCCGGTTCGGTAATTGTGTTCCACGATATCACGGCAGCGGAGGCGATGGCCAAGAAAATGGCGCATCTGGCGCAACACGATTTCCTCACCAATTTGCCAAACCGCGTGCTGTTGAACGATCGCATCGAGCAGGCGATCATCCTGGCGGAACGACGCGGCACGACGCTCGCCGTGTTATTCGTGGATCTGGACAATTTCAAGCACATCAACGATTCGCTTGGCCACGCCGTCGGCGATCAACTGCTGCAATCCGTGGCTCAACGGCTGACTTCTTGCGTGCGCAGTTCCGACACGGTCAGCCGGCAGGGCGGTGATGAATTCGTGATACTGGTGTCAGAAGACAAGTATGTGGAAGACGCTGCCTTGATTGCCGACAAGATACTCGCTGCGCTGGAAGCACCGCACTCCATTGCCGGGAATACGCTGCATGTAACGCCCAGCATAGGCATCAGCGTTTATCCTGCGGACGCCAGGGATGCGGAAACGCTGGTCAAGAATGCGGATACCGCGATGTACCGCGCCAAGGGAAAAGGACGTAACAACTACCAGTTTTTCACGAGCGACATGAACGTTCGCGCGGTCGAGCGGCAAACCATAGAGACGCATTTACGGCATGCACTGGAGCGGCAGGAATTCGTGTTGCATTACCAGCCCAAGGTCAATCTGGCTACCGGCAAGATTACTGGCGCCGAAGCCTTGCTGCGCTGGATGCATCCGCAGTGGGGCATGGTGTTGCCTGATCGCTTCGTGACGATCGCGGAAGAGAGCGGCCTGATTGTGCCGATCGGCCGCTGGGTGTTGCGCGAAGCATGTGCACAAGTCAGGCGCTGGGAAGAGGCCGGATTGAATCCGGCTTCGATTGCCGTCAATATCTCCGCCCTGGAATTCCGCCACAAGGATTTCGTGGAGGGCGTGCGCACCATCCTGAACGAGACCGGGCTGGCGCCACGCTGTCTGCAACTGGAAATTACCGAAAGCGTGTTGATGCGCAATGCTGAGTCCAGCACTGCGATACTTCAGCGGCTCAAGAATATGGGGGTGCAGCTGGCGGTGGACGACTTTGGCACCGGCTATTCCAGTTTGAGTTATCTGCATCAATTTCCGATCGATGTCCTCAAAATCGACCAGTCATTCGTGCAGGACATTGCTTCCCATAAAGGCAATGGCATCATCGTCAGCGCCGTCATCGCCATGGGCACCAGCCTCAAACAACGGGTGGTCGCCGAAGGCGTGGAAGAACAGGAGCAACTGGCCTTCTTGAAGGCGCGCAATTGCGAAGAGGGACAAGGCTATTTCTTCAGCCTGCCTCTCATTGCCGAGCAATACGCCGCGCTGCTGGCAGCAGGGATACCCGGCACGGTCTCTCATTGATGGCGTTGTTGCCCATCCATGAAAAGGGTCCCGGCTGTAGACCGATTCATCGTAAAGTAAGTTGACGGAAAAGGTGGTAACGTTTACGTGCAATGCCTGTGCCCACATCACGATGTTCGGTGACGTCACGCTCCCATGCGTCAACGATGGGGCATTCGCCACCCTGCTCGGCGCCGAGTGAACCGGAGCCGCATAACATTGCCACAAGAAGCAGTGCGGTCACGGCCTATGGAGATGCTGTGGCTGTCATCCACTGCACGAGCGGACAGTCACTAGTCTTGCATTTAGAGTCCGAGAAGGGTCCGGGACCGTCCCCCGCTACTGACGAAAGATGCCGTTCATGCAGCGTGTCGCGGCAACGTCAGCAACCCACACAACTCCAGCTATTCAACTGTGCAAGCGCCACCGGTAGCTTCGACCGATCGTCGGAAGTACGCGTCGATTTCACGTCTGACAGCTTTCCGTCCTACAGAGGCCACCAAGTAACACCTTTTCCCCGCCCTGCCAGTGACGGTTCCCCGCCGCACTCACCTCCTCTCGCCCGGACTGATCAAAAAAAAGATAAATTCAGTTGGGTGGCTCAGAAATTGGGTGACCCTGTTGTATGAAAAAAGTTGTATAAAAAAGCATGCCTATAGATGGCCCATGGCCTTTCGATTAAAAAAGTCATACACCCCCTCATTAGCAAACAGTGGCCGTCTGCAAGAGCGAAGACAAGGTAGTCAGCCGATCTACGATCAACTGGCAAGCTTGCGTATTTGAATGTTATATAGCCAAAACTCGCCTGGTTCGGGGCCGGATCGTTAGACCTTTCTCCGATCATGTGTTGTTATTCTATTGTATTGTTCACGAGCGAAATGAGATACGAATCCACTTGATGACTCAGCCCATAGCTTCCAGTCAGACTACCCCACGGTCTCCTCAGACTTTGGGCAGAAAAAATGGCACTGTCGTGCTGTTTGGCGAGGTATTGGCGGATATTTTCCCGGATCGGGCGGTATTGGGTGGTGCACCGTTTAATGTTGCGTGTCATCTCAAGGCTTTTGGGCAGCATCCTGTATTGATCACCCGCCTGGGGGAAGATGCCTTGCGCGATGAAGTGATGGATGCGATGACCCAAAAAGGGTTGGACACGCTTGGGGTCCAGTTCGACAAACACTATCCGACAGGACAGGTACGGGTGCATATCGAAGAGGGTGGGCATCGCTTTGAAATACTGCCTACGCAGGCTTACGACTTTATTCATCCGGGCGTGGCGCGCCTGACGCTGCTCTCGGCACATCCTGCGCTGGTTTATTTTGGCACGCTGGCACAGCGACATACGGTTTCCCGGCAGGCATTGAAAACCTTGTTGAGAGGCGCCCAGTCAGCGCGGTTTCTGGATATTAATTTACGCCCCCCGTGGTACGACCAAAAAGCCCTGATCCATTCACTGAAGTACGCAGAAATCGTAAAGCTGAACGATGCCGAGCTGAGCGAGCTGGCCTCGATGTTCGGCTTGCCGGGAGCCGATCCCCACGAACAGGCCTGGGCATTGATGGAACAATTTGAACTTGAACAGGTACTCGTCACCCGTGGTGATGCGGGCGCCTGGCATATGGATCGGGACGGCATGATGGCTGAGGCGGCGCTTTCGAACCGTGTCGTCAAGCTGGTTGATACGGTTGGTGCGGGTGATGGGTTTGCCTCGGTTTTCATGCTGGGGTCGCTATGCGGTTGGCCTATACTCAAGACGCTGGAGCGGGCCAACACTTTTGCTGCTGCGATCTGCGAAGTTCGCGGCGCGGTGCCTGATCAGATGGCGTTCTATGAACCATTCAAAGAAGCGTGGGGCGTATGAAAAAACAGTCTCAGGCCACCAAACGGCCTTTGTACATTGTGTTGATTAGCGTGCATGGCTTAATTCGTGGCCAACAACTTGAGTTAGGGCGCGACGCGGATACCGGCGGGCAAACCAAATATGTTGTGGAACTTGCCCGGGCGCTGGGCGAACGGGGCGATGTCGAAAAAGTGGTTTTATTGACCCGGCGCATCATCGACGATCAGGTTGATGCCGACTATGCCGAACCATTTGAAGCTTTGTCGGACAAGGTGGAGATCGTGCGCATCGAGTGCGGCGAGCCAAAATATCTCCCCAAGGAGATGTTGTGGGGCTCGCTGGAAACCTTTTCCGACAACGCACTGAC
>JAAFGW010000044.1 GCA_010365175.1 Sulfuriferula multivorans
GACGGCTTGGGCATTTGCATTGATGTTGTTCACCGGCGGCGCAGGCGTGTTGCTGGCCTTCATGCTCAGCACGGTATTGGAGATACCCTGGACGCTGGGACTGGCATTCTTTGCGGCCGTTGTGGGCATCCTCGGTGCCTTCGTGCTGCAGTTTGTACGCAAGCTGCATTGGAACCCTGGCCTGCTGGTGGCCTCGATGCATTACCGCATGAGCCGGTTGTACGCCTTGTGGTACTGGATCACCCCCATCCGCATGCGCATCATGCTTTGGCTGGGGTTGGGGATGATCTTGGTGGTTTTCGTAGCCGCTTCCTGGCAATTGGCTATAGACAACCGTATTGGAGACCTCATCGCACTCTGGGGCACCTGCTTGTTTTTTGCAGGCACACTCATCTGGGCGGAGTGGCAACCACAACCCCGCGCGCCACGCAATGTTCCAGTCCGCACGCCAGATGCACCGCCCAACATCCTGATGATAGGTTCGGACACGCTGCGTGCCGACCGCTTGGGCGCGCTGGGCTACCATCGTGCACTGACCCCACGAATTGATGAACTGGGAGCATCTGGCACGCTCTTCACCCATTGCTATGTTCCTTGTGCCCGCACTGCACCCAGCTTGATTTCCATGCTGACGGGAACCTGGCCCCATACACACGGTATCCGCGACAACTTTACCGGCGATGAAAATACCCAGTTAAAAGTGGAAGCCTTGCCCACGCTGCTGAAAAAATCCGGCTATCGCACTGCTGCGATTTCGGACTGGTGCGGTTCAGACATGGGAAAGTATTCATTTGGCTTTGACTACACCGACTTTCCACAAGACCAATGGAATCTGAAATACCTGATTCGCCAAGGACCCAAGGATTTACGCCTGTACATTTCCCTTTTCGTCCATAACCGATTGGGGCGCTTGCTGCTCCCCGAACTGTATTACCTGGGTGGCGTGCCACTGACCCAACCTTTGGGTAAACGCGCACGACGGCTGGTTTCACGCTTGGCAGAAAGCGCGGAGCCGTTTTTTCTCAATCTGTTTTATTCCACCACGCATCCGCCCTTCGCTTCGGAATGGCCCTGGTATACCCGCTTTGCCGATCCAGGCTATAAGGGTCCATCCAAATTTGCGATGTCGCGGCTCACCGACCCATTCGAAATTATTCGCCGCCAGGGTGCGCCCAAAGAAGAGTTCGACCTCGACCAAATCATCGACTTGTACGATGGGTGCGTGGCGGAATTCGACGACGAAGTGGGCAAAATGCTCGCGCATTTGCAAACCTGTGGCCTCACCGACAACACCATAGTCGTTGTCTATTCTGATCACGGCATGGAGTTTTTCGAACATGACAGCTGGGGGCAAGGAAACTCCGCGGTTGGCGAAGCCAGCCCCCGAATTCCGCTCGTGATCCGCGACCCTCGCCGACCCGCACGTGGCATCGTTGACCAGGTCGTGCGCTCGATCGACTTGGCACCAACGCTACTTGAATTGGTCGGCGCACCCGCTGTTCCCGGCATGGATGGCGTGTCACTTGCGGACTGCCTGAGCGCGGAGGCAACCTGTCCGCAACTCGACGCGTTCAACGAAACCGGAATCTGGATTGCTGACATTCCCGGCCTCCCCGAAGCACACTTGCGCTACCCCGACTTGCTGGAACTGATGGAGGTCCCCAACAGCGCGAGCGGAACCCTGGGAATCAGGCCCGAATTCAACAGCCGCATCATGGCAGCCAAGGATCGCATGATCCGACGCGGTAACTGGAAGCTGACCTATCAGCCGCTCAGTCATGGCTATCTGCTCCAACTCTTTGACGTCGAGGCTGATCCATCGTGCAAGCTAAATCTGATCGATCAGCATGCCGACATTGCTGCCGAATTGTGGCCCGCATTACGTAACTGGATCGGACTGAGCGAACCCGCACCTGATGCATGACTTGCCTTACACAAGGGAAACCTCATTGACACGCATGCACTGCATACACCCCTATGCATAAACCAAAAGTATGTTTTTTTACGACCAGCTGTGGAGACTGGGGGGGCGCGAGCCGCGTGCTCTACACCAATATGTGGCAGCTTGACACAAGCCTGCTTGACCCCATTCTGGTCTTACCGTGTCGCGGGCCGATCGAGCCCGAACTCAATGCGCGCGGATTCCGCTACGAAGTGTGGTCACCGTTTACCGAACCCGGGTCACCCACTGCTTATCTGCGTGCATTCTTGAAGGCGTGGCGTTTTTTTCGCCGGGAAAAGGTAGACGTTATTCACGTCAACGGGGCCAATTTCTGGCGGCCGGCGGAACTGCTTGCAGCGAGGCTCAGCGGCATTCCCATCATCGCGCATTACCATGTCATTAACCACGAATCTGCACCCGCAATGAAATGGTGCCGTGCTGCGATTGCGGTATCCCGCTACACCGCTGAGCAGTCCGGTCCTGCTGGATTGCCCAAGCCGGTCATTTATAACCCGGTTAATCTTGCGCGCTTTGACAACGGCCACAGCCTCCGCGAGGAACTGGGCCTTGCAGAATCTGATGTGGTGATTGCATTCCTCGGACAAATTCGCGAGATCAAGGGCGTATCAGACTTCATCGACATGGCGCGTGCCATTGATGCACCCCACGCGCATTTCCTGATCGCAGGAGAATGCCGCGACCCGGCCCAATATCCAGGAAGCTATAGTCCCGCAGATCTCGAAAACCTAGCTGGCGGTGATACGCGCATCCGCTACATCGGTTATGTGAAGGACGTGGAAAACATTTATCACACTGCCGACATAGTGGTGGTGCCTTCACGCTGGCAGGAACCGTTGGGGCTGATCAATCTGGAGGCAGGTGCATGCCACAAACCCGTTGTCGCCACCCGGGTCGGCGGCATCCCGGAAGTCATCGAAGATGGGGTGAACGGCTATCTGGTTGAACCCTGCGATATTGACACGCTGGCCACCCGGGTTGCCACTTTGATCGCTGACCCATCCCTACGCGCGCGCATGGGCCAAGCGGGACGCACCCTTGTAGAACAGCAATTCACAATCCAACCCGTCAGAGAATTCGAAAAGTTGCTGTTGCGTTACGTCCGCCCCTGATCCTTCAGCCTGACTACGGGCAAAAACGGCAATAAGGGTTTGAAGGCGTTCCGATAGGGGGGGGAACTGCCACGTCTGCCGACTCGGTTTGATTGGAGTCCGCGTTGGAGGGCGAAGGGGTAACCCCTGCTTCAGATTCAAGCGCGGGTACGGCATCTGCCGACTGCGGAGACACCGGCTCAGCAACCGGAGCGGCAATGGGTTCCGGAAACGGTTTCTTGCCGCCAAGTTCCAGATAGTGCCGCTGCAAGGCTTTGGAATCCGGGTTATGACGGAGCCCCGTCTTTGCTATTTCCAATGCCTCACCTCGTTTCTTGATGCTTTCGAAATAACTGATCAATTGGAGATAAGGTCGAGTCAATTTCGGGTTGAGCTCAATCGCGTGACGGAAGTCCCCCACAGCTTGCCCAGGCTTGCCCTGTAACTTGAACACCTCACCACGGGCTGAATACAGTTCGCCGCGCAGGACAAAGTCAGGCTTTTCTGCTCTGACCATGTAGTTCAGGTTATTCATGGCGATGCTCAGCAAATACCCACGGTCTTTCGCATTACGCACACTCCAGTAGCGGTTCATATAGTTGAGTGCAGCGCAATAGTGGTGCAGATCCTTAAAGTTTTCACCGATTTGGGCTATCCAATAATCCCAACCTTCCGGCATACCGCCAGGGATGAGCCTGGCTTTGCAATACGGTTGCATTCTGGGAATGTCCGACGCGTTGTAATAACTTTCATCCACTGCATATGCGTTGGCTGTCACGCCACAGGCCAGTACACTGACCAAAATCAATCGTGCAATCATTTCAACCCCTTCTCATCATTTCATGTGTTGCCTGTGTGACTTGCTCCCAGGCAAAGCGCTCGCGCACCCGCTCCAGTCCGGTCTGACCCAGTTGCAATGCCCAGGCTTGATCATCAATCAGTTGCCGCAAGCCGCCCACCACTGACGCCAAATCCTCGCCATTGACGCGCAGGCCAGTCACCTCGTGCAGGACTGCCGATCCCGTGCCCCCCGCATCCCCTGCCAGAACGGGCTTGCCACACGCAGCCGCCTCAATGAAAACCATGCCAAAACCTTCGCTATCACCATCAATTTCCCGGTTTGGCATGGCAAACACGTCGCAGGCATTGAACCAGCGTGGCAAATCGGCCTCGCTCACTGCCCCAATGCGATGGGCAACATCTTCCAGCTTATGTTCCCGTATCAGACCATCCAGATACCCTGCATCTTCGCCGATGCCTGCGATGATGTAGCGCAGCGAAGGATGTTCTGATCGTAACGCGGCAATAGCGCGGACCATCTGATCAAAGCCCTTACGACGCGACAATCGTCCGACCGAAAAAACCAGCTTTTCATCGCGGTGAATGCCGTAGCGTTCTCGCAGCCCCGTAATATCCAGTCCTGGCCGGAAAACGGTCACATCCACCCCGGGATAGATGATCCCGATACGTTCGGGACGAACATTCATCGCCAACAACGTATCGCGCGTGTGCTCACTGTTCGCAATAATCCTGTCTGCGTGTCGCAAGACGAAACACATTACCTGATACTTTCGCCCACGCCCCCAGGTGGTGAGTTCCTCACCATGAGCGTAGATCACCACCGTCCGGAAAGTGAGCCGCGCCACAGCCCACGCTACCAGCCCTTCTGGCAGTGCACGAAAGGCATGAATGGCATCAAAGCGATGCGTCACTCCCAACCACAATGACTTGAAGAAAAAACGGGCGTACATGGCCAGCGACTCGGGCCGTAGCCACGGCACACGCTTGAGACTGATCCGGTGGAGGGTATTGGGATGGGTCGCATCGACCGTTTCCGCACCCGGCACGTCAGCAGTGACGATATGAATTTCTTTTCCCCCAAGGCGTTTGTACACTTCAGCTGCCCACACAGCTGTACCGCCCTTGGTGGGCAAAAACAATTCGGTCAGCACCAACAAACGGTTCAAGCGCTTATCCTTTCAACATCGACAGGACATTGCGCAAACTCTTCCAACCCGGACGTCCAGCCAGGCTTGGCAAAACAGCATTGATGGCCGCAACGCGCTGGCCGCTTTTGTTCAACGCACAACCGAGGTTGTAGCGCGCGCCTTGCATGCGTACAGCCACGCCTTGTCTAACCGGAAACGGAAAGTTTTCTGCAAGCCGCACCAGGTCTTTCAGCGTGCGCACGTTTTCACGCTGAGCAGCGATCGGATGCCTGCGGGTGGCACTTCCGCCATGAATCACATACACCCCCAGACTTTTACAGATCACGCCAATGCGCTCGCTTTTTGCCACCAGCCGAGTCAAAAAATGCACGTCTTCACATACTTTGAATCCGGTGGGATAACCACCGAGTTCGACAAACCGGGCGCGTGGCACAGACAAGGTATGGGTATCCCCAAAATGGTCGGCAACAAATGCGGCAATTTCGACGGAGCTTTCCATCACCACGTACGGCTCACCCTTGGCTTTGGCGAGCAACATACGGCCTGACTCGTGCTGCGCCATCGATGTACCGAGCAAGCCGTCCGCTTCATCACGGTATTCGTAATCACCGGTCAAAAAATTTAGCGCGACATCCTGCGTAATCCTTTCGGCATGCAGTTTGATCCGGTCCACTGCATACCAGTCGTCGGCATCCAGAAATGCCAGCCAGTCGCCTGTGGCCACCGCGGCTCCCGCATTGCGCGCGACCGAGACACCGCTATTGTCTTGCTGGACCAGCCGAACAACATCGCCGTATTGACGTGCAATCTCGACAGTCGCATCGGTCGACCCATCGTCCACTACAATAATTTCGTGTGCCGGCCAGCTTTGTGCGCGCACCGATTCGATCGCGCGCGACAAAGTGGCTGCCGCATTAAACGCTGGAATAATGACCGAGAAGCGAGGATTCATGCAGCATGCTCCAACCAGGCCAAAGGCAACGCCAGGCCAGTTAACCGAGCCACCCGGCGAAACCGAGGGACTTCATCAAGGCGGGCGCTCCATGCAGCCCAGCGCGGCATCAGCCGGGATTCAATCCAGTTTGGGTCAAGGTCATTCATTACACGAGCCAATTCAAGTGGAGTCATAAAATGTAGATCAGGGCATGCGGTCAGCGCCGCGGTCAGGCCAGATTCAAGGGTAGCAAGACTGGCATCCTGTGCTTGCAGGAAATTGAATCGATGAGTTTCAATCAGACTGGCTCGCCCCTGCCGGGTTCGCATTTGCACACTCTCTACCAGACGCTGCGGAGTATGCCCAAGTGCCGGCTCAAAATACACATCGCGTACCAGATAGGTTTGCCCTGAAAGCGAACGCTCACCTGCCAACATGGATGCATCCTCACAGCCTGGCTGACCCGCTGCATTTCGGCACGTGGCACGATGTCCGGGCGTGATGATAACTTCAACTCCGGCCTGGGCCCATGCAGCCTCGACAGGGTCGCTCCAGACAAAGGTGGTGGCAACCGCAACTTCCGGCGCACGACCCAACACGACCTGATAAGTCGCCACTTCAGCAGCGACGGCCTGCTGGATGGCTTCGGGCGACAGCGTGCGCGAAGGCAATATCGACGCATCGACCCAACGGCTTTGTAAAACAGAGGGCAAGTCTTCTGTGGCAGCGGGTTCGGGCGCGGTCAACCAGTCATGCACACGACTATCCGATTTCGCCGCAGCCATCACGGCGGCGGGCCAGTAATGGCATTGGCCGTGCAGTTGCGGCGCGAACACATCCGCATCTATCCCGCCCTGCATCGCGGCACGCACGGCATCAAAGCGTGAATCTGCGAGCGACAGTGCGTGATATTCCGAACAGTGGGTTGCCGCAATGAGCGGGCCGTCCGGCACTTCCAGTACCACACCCAGCGTCATCACGGCCGGACGGCCGCTACAGTCACGCACCCGCTGCAACAAGGCAGACAACCGGTTCAGTGCGTCGGCCTGCGTCAGCGGCCCGGCACCCCAGTCATCGCTTTCGATAATCAGCAAGGGATGTCGCAACACCGGCTCTCGCCAGCGGGCGGACAAAGGACCCGCAAACGCGAGCAACACAGCCACCCACAACATCAGTATCGCCGCGAGTGCGAGCGCTAACACAGCCATCAATACCCCATCCGTTTAGCGACTTCTTCCACCTTGGGCAGCTCGCGGTCAATCTTGTCACGATTGCGGCCGTCCTTCCATTTGTCCCGTCGGATTTCAGAAAATGCGTTATAGGGAATATCGAGCACCCCTGCGCAATGGGTCTGCAGGCGGCTGTCAAAATCCAATCCACATCCTTCGAACACCTGACGGAATGTTGCTACGGGGTCGCGCAGAAAGTCTTCGTAAAACACTTCAACCCATTGCCCGGCAGGCACGCTGGCCTTGGCCTCCAGAATGGCCTGATTGATGGCCACATACTGGAATGCAGCGACCTCCTCAACCGAGGCATTCACATAGTCACGCCAGCCCTCCGCCAGAAAGAAGCACCATTGGTTCAACGTATTGCCTTCCACTGACACCTTCGCTGGCAGATCGGCAGACCAGGTGGCGAATTCGCCGGGTTTTCTCCAGCCTTCAATCAGCGAGTTGAGGTTATCCCCTGCGCTGCGCTTGATATAGACAAATACGGCATCGGGAAACAGTGCCGCGAGATAGGGTATGCAGAGGCCATTCTGGTTATTTTTGTCGACCCAGCGATGCTGGCCAGTCCAGCTGTAGAAATAGCGACTGACGGTATCGCGATCTGCGGCACTGGCGTCTTCAGCGTCCAGCGCATGGGTATCCCAGTTCTTGGACTCTGGTGGGTGCAGGTCGGTCCAGTAATCATGCGTTTCACGTTGCAGGCTGCCTATTTCTTTTGATTCGGACAGCGTTTTATAAACCAGGGTAGTGCCCGCACGCGAACAGCCCACTACGATGATGGGCCGATAAGCGGGCCGGGAAGCTCGGTTCCATTGCATATCGCGCAGACGGCGCTGCACCTGACGGCTATGAAAAGCCAGCGTTTTACCGACTTTATTCAAGAATTCATTCAAACGATTTACCTTCTTTTGTTGCTGGTTTCGGATCATTGTTGGCCACCACACAATACACAGAACTCGTGTCAATCGCTCCGCTCGTTTATATTGACGGACATTATCCCGCATCACTCTGACTGAACACACCATGGATGGCATTTTTGGCTGGCTGGGCGAGCACGGCGCGCATCAGGATGTAATCAAGCAAATGCGGCATGCAGCTCGCTTCTCTACGGAAGGACTGTTGCATGCCCATAGCAGCCAAATCCTGGGTGTGGCGGCGTGTTCACGTTTCGAAAAAGCACACATCCATGTGGAAAATGGCTTGGCCGCCACGCTGACCGGTCGGCCTCATTTTATCGATGATGAACTGGCCTTCGTGGCTCGAGACCAGAATCCTGCGGTCGCGGTGGCACACGGCTGGGTACGCTTTGGCGAAAAACTGCCCACCCTGATGCGCGGTAATTTTGCTTTCGCCGTGCTTGAGCCCTTGAAAAAACGCGCCTGCCTGGTGCTCGACCGCGTGGGCTCGGAACGGCTGTGCTACGCCAGGAAAAATGGCCAGATCGTATTCGGGACCAGCGTGCAGAGTGTGGCTGCACACCCTGCGGTAGGGCGTGTCATCGACCCACAGGCCATATACGATTATCTGTACTTTCATGCTATCCCCGCGCCGCGCAGCATCTATCAGGGCGTCCAGAAACTGATGCCGGGGCAAATCGTTACGTTCAAAGACGGCCAAATGCATGCCGGCTTTTATTGGCAAGCCGATTACACCCCGGATACAGCAGGCTTTGACGCCCAACGCGGCCGTTTCCGCAGCGTGCTTGACCAAGCAGTACGCGATGCTGATGCCCCCGGAACCGCTGCTTTTCTATCCGGCGGAACCGACAGTTCAACCATTGTGGGCGCGCTGACCGCAGCGCGCAGTGCCCCGGTCGACACCTTTTCAATTGGCTTTGATGCTGAAGGTTTCGATGAAATGGAATATGCCCGGTGTGCCGTCGAACGTTATGGCAGCCGCGCCCATGAGTATTACCTGAAACCTGACGATATCGTGAGTGCGATTCCCGTCATCGCGCGTGAATACGACGAACCGCTTGGTAATGCTTCTGCTGTGCCCACCTACTTCTGTGCCAGGACCGCACACGAGGCCGGATTTGCACGCATGCTTGCGGGTGATGGTGGCGATGAAATATTTGGCGGCAACGCGCGCTACGCAAAACAGCATTTGTTCGAAATGTATGCGCACTTGCCTGCTGTGGTGAGGCGCGGAATCATTGAACCCATCGCGCATCTGCCTGGCCTGTCCAGCCGATTCCCGCTGAGCAAACTGAACAGCTACATTGATCAAGCCAAAATCGGTCTGCCGCTACGCCTTGAAAGCTATAACTTTCTGCACCGCACGCCACTTGAGCAGATTTTTAACGCTGAATTCATCTCGACCATTGATCCCACATCGCCCGATGCTGCGCTCACCGAAGTGTATGAGCGCACGTCTACTGACCAGTATCTCAACCGTCTGATGCATCTGGACATGAAGTTCACCTTGGCCGACAACGATTTACGCAAAGTGGGAACCATGACTGAAACGGCGGGGATCGAGGTGCACTATCCGCTGCTAGACGACCGTCTGGTGGCGTTCGCCAATGCACTTCCGGTAGATTACAAGGTGCGTGGTCAGAAGCTGCGCTGGTTCTTCAAGCAAGCGTTGGACGACCTCCTCCCGGAAAAGATCATCAACAAAAGCAAACATGGTTTCGGCCTGCCATTCGGTGTGTGGAGTAACCAATACGCGCCGCTCGGCGATCTCGTTGGCGACAGCCTGTCGGCTTTCAAGCAACGCGGCTGGGTCCAGCCTGACTATCTCGACCATATGCTGACCATGCATCGCGGCCCACATGCCAGCTACTACGGTGTCATGATCTGGGTGATGATGATGCTGGAGCAGTGGCTGCAAGCCAATGAACATTGAAGCAGAGGTTCATCTAATCTGAATTGACAGTACGGGACCTGTAGACGGGGGCACGGTTAGCGCCATCCTTTCAGTCCGGTCAAGAATCAAGCCCGTCAGTCACTGGTATTTTCTGCGATAGGCTTGCTCGAGCATCCTGGCGCCCGTTTTCCAGACAGGGGAGACAAGAGGACGCGGTTGCTGCAGCACTGCCCGCGGCTTCAACCCTTGAAATCCCCGCACGCAGAACGAATCCCGATTCCGATCCAAAAACGAACATAATTTATGGAACCGTTTGACCACGACTTCATCGGGCCGGTTTTTGGCCCGATTAAGCAGTTCCGAACCATGCGACAGGATGACGAATGCGCTACGTTCAGCTTCGAGTGCTTGCCATAACAGCCCCTCCATTTCCTGATAGGAACAGGAGGTCAACTGAGCGTGACGCAGTGATTGCGTGCCGTCGTTGAACACGGTCATGGGGTATTCATAGGTCCCTGCGCATTCAATCGGTTCCACGACCACAACACCCGGCATCACCCCGCTATCCGGACCGAACAGGCTTGCGTTATAACTGCTGTCAAACAGGATGCCGTTGGCTGAAAGCGCACTGAGCGTATCTTTATTAAAGGCGAATCCTCCTGCGCGAAATGCGTTGATATGGCTTGCACCCGCTTGCTCCAGCAATTGGGTCCCAGCACCGATCAAGGTTGTTTGTTCTGCAGTCGAAAAATTTCGAAGATGATTCCGCTTGCTGTGGATACCTGCAAGCAAGGGAATTTTTGACTCATCGACCCATTCGGAGTGCAAGTGGAGCTGCACCTCGTGACCACTTTCAGCAACCAGCCCCACGATCTCAGCCAGAGGCTGCTCACCGAAACGCGTTGAAAAAAGCGGTTCTATGAAAAACACACCTTTGAGGCCATGGTCATTCAACACCCGCAGCGTGTAAGGCAATCCGTAATCCCCTTTCGCAGTGGGACCATGAATATACTTGCGGAATGCATCTGGAAACTTTTCGTCGATGTTGTTCCAGCCATCACACCAAATCTCGACATCCACGGTGAAAAACACATCGAGCATGGGTCAGGCCTTATTGAGGTTGAAGGAGATGAGCTTCAATTTTGTTGTCCGGCAACATTCCTGACAAGATTGCTAGAGGGATGCGGAGGACTTTTCTCCACTCCGAGAGCCCTGTTCGAGGAATTCTTGTCCAACACACCCGAGAATTTCGCCGCCAGCAAGATAAGCATCATGAGGTGATAGGGCAAATCGAAATAGCCCAATCCCAGAAAAGCCCCTCCCGCCGCATAACCTATCAGACTCACCTGCAACATGGCTGCCATGTCCGATGCCCATTTTCGGCTGGGATCATTTTTGCAGGCCCGGATGACTTGCTGGGCACGCAGCCAGGCAAACACGCCCAACAACATGAACATGGCGAAGCCAATAAATCCCTGCTCGCCCATAATTTCGAAATAGATGCTATGCACATCATGCACCATAGAGGGTTCCGGGGCATATTGGCGGAAGGTGGGGGGCAGGAATGTCTCGAAGCCCCCGCCAGTTATTCGGTCCGAGGCAACGTTAAATGCAGTGTGCCAGGCATTAATTCGTCCAAGCGCCGAGTCGTCCTGCTGATAATTCTCGATCGTGCTCATGCGGTCATACCATGCCTGCGGCATGACCATTCCGATAATGACCACGGCCAGCACCATATAGACGCCAGTAATCATCTTGTTCCGGCTTTTGGTCCAGAGAAAAAAGCCCATCGCCAGCATGGCAACCAGGCCACCCCTCGACTGACTCCCCACCGCAGCCACACCGCTCAATACCATTGCGCCTGCCAGTCCCCAGCGGACCCATTGCTGCGTTGCCTGTAGATGCAAATAGCGGATGAGAGGAATGACCATCACCAGTGCCAACGCTATTTCGTTATTGCCGCCGATAAAGGTATTTTCAGGTCCTTGTACCCGGTACACCCCGCCATGGGCGATCGTGAAGATGCCACCTTTGACACCGTAATAACCAAGCGACAGCGCAATCACCCATATCAGCCAATGCAACTGCTGACGCTCTTTGATAATGAGCACGGTGAGGAAAACCATCAACTGAATTTTCCAGACCTTGTCCCACTGTTGCCAGGCTGGATCTGGATAAAAAGCGAAAAATGTGGTGAAAAACATCCATCCCACAAAGATCAACAGCAACACGGTTTCGCGCGTCCATAGCATTTCCTTTTTCTCGCGGGAAAAGAAAAATGCCACGATGATGACGATGCCCACGATCAGGGCGAATGGAAAATGTTGGGCAAACCCCCAGGTTTGCTTGTGGGGATTCATATAGCCTAGCCACGACCACAGCAGAATGCCTACCCATGGACGCTTGAAAACAAAAGGCAGGATGCCAAAGACAATGGCGGTTACAAGCAGGTCTCTCATTGATTTTTCTTTCGTACAGCAGACGGTATCGTGATGCCCACCCGATCCATCATCAGGGCATCGGCAAAATATTTGGCATTCATGGATTCAAAGCTGAACGCGTCCGGACCTCGCCAAATCGGCACGGTGCTGGGCAAGGCGTCTCGGGTGGCGAGATCATCGCTCTCGGTGCGTTGGTTGCGCTTGATCCAGGCCAGAGCACGCCAGACCGCATCGTTCCAGGTTGCGCCCGATTCCAATTGCGACAAGCGAACCCAGCAGGTAATCAATTGTGCCAGGCCCGACATGCACACATGGCTTGCTGCCGGCATCCAGCCATCGTCATAAGCACCCGCCAGCCAGCCGTCACCACACAAGCGCTCACGCAAGGCATGTGCGGTGCGGTGTGCCGCCTCCAGGGCACGCTGATCTTTGAGGATAACAGCGAGTTCAATCAGGCTGCGTAGCGTGCCAGTCAGTTCTTTCAGTGTAGTGGGGCGAGGTGCTGACACGCCAGCAAACCATCCGCACGGGGTTTGCCGCGAGCGTACCGCATCCAGATATTTCTGCGCTGCCTGACTAAGCACGGTGTCATTTGCGAGGATGCCCAATGCCGCCAGGGTATGGGCCGCCTGTGCGTGATGAACTACAGACACCAGAGGTGCTTCGAGCAAGGTATGCGCACTGCGCACCGCGCGCTCCAGACAATTGGCATGTTCCAGTTGAACGTGCCCTGCAATCAATCCATGAATCCGACCCAGCGATGTCCCATCGGGTTGGGCCAGCAACACATCGAGCATGGCACGTGCACGATTTTCGAGTAACGGCCAAACCAGATAATCGGCTGCGGGCAGATAAGTCTCGACCAGCCAACCTGTGGTGTCGATGCTGCCCGGTAACCAACCCGATTCGAATGACCAGCCTGAAGACACCCACCCACTGCCTGGCGCTGTCGGACATGCATCCTGTGCACGACACAGCCACTCCAACGTTGCGCGCAAATGCGTGCGGGGATCCTGCTCGGGCTGGCGCGCGGTTCCGGCCAGATCCTGCATCATCCAGCGTAGCTTACCCGGACGCCAAGGCTTGTTGGGTAGCAACAGATCAAACCAGGTGGCGGATTTCATCATGCCTATCCTGCGGTGGCCTGTGCCAGCCCAAGCTGCAGCGGAACATGGCTGACCACATAGCGATACTTTCCAGAAGCTTCCGGGACAATGACATCCTGCAATTTCAATTCAACGTGAAGTCCCGCACCCAATCTCGCCTGCAGACCTTGAGTGACTGCCAGGCGCGCCGCATCATTCCATCGCGTATCCGGTA
>JAAFGW010000045.1 GCA_010365175.1 Sulfuriferula multivorans
TTGAACAGGTTGTCGCACACGTCTTCCATGATGGTCTTGATCGTTTCGCCCGTCATGGTGTTCAACGTAGTCTGCGGATAGGTAATCGCCGTCTGGTCCATCAGGCGCTCCATCGTGATGGGGTCGCCTGGAAGCAGCGTGGTGCCCCAGCGGAAACCGGGCGAGAAGGCTGCATCTGCACCTTTCACTTCCATCATTGCATCAACCAGCAGTTGATCCCAGGTGCCGTTGAAGTTGCCACGGCGATAGAGGAAGTCATCGGTTACTGCGAGCTTTTCGTTGAGCTTCGATTCGTAAGGTGCGCGAACCTTGTTGATGTATGCAGACATGGCTGGGTCGGCGGGCAACAGGTTGGAGAATACCGGCAGCAAGCGATATTTGTAGCTGGCTACGCGGTTGTTCTTAACCTCGAAATCCATCACGCCGAGGAATTTGCCGTTGGAGCCTGCGTTGGTCACGAGTGTAATGCCCTTGGCATTTTTGACCTGTACCGGTTGCGGCACGCCATCATGGGTGTGGCCGCCGAAGATGGCATCGATACCCGTAACGCGCGTCGCCATTTTCAGGTCCACGTCCATACCGTTGTGCGACAGCAAGATCACGACCTTGGCACCCTTTGCGCGTGCGTCATTGACCCATTTCTGCATGCTGTCGTCGCGGATGCCGAAGCTCCAGTCCGGGACCAGATGCCGCGGGTTGGCGATCGGCGTGTAGGGGAAGGCCTGTCCGATCACGGCAACCTTGATGCCGTTCATTTCCTTCATGGTGTAGGGCTTGAACACCTGGTCGCCAAAGTCATTGGTGACAATGTTTTGCGCGACGAAATCGATGTTGGCTTTCTTGAAGTCATTGTTGACGATTTCCAGCACACGTTCGGCGCCAAAGGTCGACTCCCAGTGTGGCGTCATGACATCAACGCCGAGCTTGATACAAGCGTCAACCATGTCCTGTGCATCCGTCCACAACGACGTGGCTGAGCCTTGCCATGTGTCGCCGCCATCAAGCAGTAAAGCACCGGGACGTTGTGCCCGCATCTTGTCGACCAGCGTCTTTAAGTGAGCGAAGCCACCGACCTTGCCATAGACCTTGGCTGCCTCGGTGAAGTCCAGGTAGGTGAATGCATGGGCTTCTGCGCTGCCTGGCTTGACACCAAACTGCTTCAGCAAATATTGCCCGACAATATGCGGAGCCTTGCCAAGTGCATTGCCCACGCCAATGTTGACGTTAGGTTCGCGAAACCACACCGGCAGTAACTGCGCATGGCAGTCGGTAAAGTGGAGAAACGACAGATTGCCGTGACGCGGTACGTCGTAAAAATTGGCAGGTGCAGTGCCGGCCAGGGCAGACTTGCTGTCCAACGCCATGCCGGACGCTGCGGCGACAGCGAGTAATTGCAGAAACTCACGGCGGTTCATGTGCATATGGATCTCCTCGGGCACGAAGTATTTGGTGGTGCGTGTTGCAGTATTGTGTCGCTATGAGTCATGCGGGTAAATGGTAGCTCCGGCTCATTTTTTAATAGGTAAAAGTCAATGAAAAAGCCCGGTCGCCCGGGCTTTTTCTTACAGCGGGCCGCTAGCTTGCGGAGTCGCTTACTTGCGGAATACCGAAGCTTTCATAGGCAAGCCGTTGGACATCGCGGAGTGGAAATACTCCAGGTTGTTCAGCGTTTCGCTACCTGCGCCGGCTGCAACCGCACGCACAGACTTGAAGCAGCCTTTGTAGCGGTCTTGCAGTGTGGTCAGTTTCTCACCACCACGGAACACAGGCCAGTGAGTGGTCTGGCCGATGACCGGCGAAAGCAGCTCGGAACGCAGGCGGTTACCACCGTTCTGGACGTGGCAGCTGGCACACGCAAAGTTGAGTTGACCGGAGCGGCTGTAGAAGGTTTTCTTGCCAGCCTCATACGCGGCCGTGGCTTTGGGGCCTTCAACTTTGATGTTGGTCAGCATGCCGTCGGACAAGGTGCGCATGTAAGCGGTGAGCAACCCCATCGTTTTTCCGTCATCGAACTCATAGGGCTCTTCACCGTTGGCCACGCGGCAGTCATTGATGACATTCTTCAGCACAACAACCTTGCCTTTGGCTTCGTCGAATTGGGGGTAGATACCCGCAATATCCTTACCGCCATTGGGCATGCATTGCGCATAGGTCTTGCCGCTCTTCAAGGGGGTTTCCCACATCTTGCGGCCTTTATCGATCTCGCCTAAGTAGGGTGGGAATTCCATGATTGCGTCGTACTGGGCTTTGCTGTCAGCATCAAATGCCAGCGCGCCGTAAACGTAATCTTCCAGCTTCACGTTCGGGTATTTTGTGGTGTAGTACTTGATAAGTTCCTGCCTGTCAGACTCGGGTGTTGCGAATGCCGTCGCGGCACCCAATGCAATGCCCAAACCAGCCATGCCTGTCAGCAGTTTCGTAATGATTTTTTGTTTCATGCCGTCCTCCAGAAACCTGATGAAAAAAAGCGAGAGCGGGGCATAAAGCCCCGCTCAATTACTGCCCGTTTTAGCCGATGGTGGCTTCAGCGGTGTTTTTGTCGCCCTTGTTGTCGGACCAGTTTACGACAACCTTGTCACCTGCTTTAGGGCCTTTAACCTTGAAACCCAGGTAGGGGTTCTTGGAGATGCCACCGCTCATGCCTGCATCCAGAACCTTGGTTCCGTTGACGCTTGCGGTCACGTCGGTGATGTAGTGGGCAGGGATCAGTTGACCGGTTTTTGAGTCTTTACGCAGACCGGTTTCCATGGTGTGGTTCATCAGCACTTTGACATCGGCAACATCGCCGGTCATCGTGGCACGGATACGCATCGGTTCAGCCATTTGGCTTTCCTTTCCTAAAAATTAATCAGTTCAAAAATCGCTGAGAAAAACGGGAGGCGAATTAACCGCCGCAACCGCCGATTGTGACCTTCACTTCCTTAGCGGCAGTGTAGGTTTTGCCACCGGCAGTCACAACAGCACGAACCAGCGAGGTTTGACCCATTTTGATCCGGGTGGAGATGAAGCCTTGTGCACCATTCGACAGATCAAAGTCTGCAACCAGCGGGGTCGCATTCTTTTCGGAAATGATGGCGATTGCGGTTGTTCCAGCAATGCTGCTAGTCACTTCAACCGGCACGACAGCGCCATTTTCAGCGATGTCTGGAGCCTTGATGGTGATGTCCTTGGAGTCAGCAGCGCCAGTTGCGCCCATGCCTTTCAGGGCATCTCCAACGTTTTTGGCTTCAAAAGCGGTGCGCGGTGCACCGGCCAAGGCCATAGTGGGTTTTAACAGACCGGCAGCGACAGCCACGGCCACGGTACCAGCACCAGCGGCGCTTTTAAGTACATTTCTACGAAGTGCGTTCATGGGCATGTCTCCTTAGCTTGAACATTTACAACGGGGGTTTTTAAAGACCGTAAACAAAATCAGTGATTTTATCGATTTCTTTTTCCGACAGAACGCCATGTTTGCCAAACGGAATCATGGTGGAGGACGGATTGGCTACCGTGGCATCCCAGATCTGGGCACGAAGCTTGGCTTTGTCGGGGAAGCGCGCGCTCATGGCAATCAAGGGTGGGCCGTACAAACCGGCAGACTCTGCATCGGGTTGGGTTGGCATGGCATGGCAAGCCAGGCAGTTTCCCTTTTTCCGTTCGAACGCTAGTTCTTTGCCGGTCGGCTCAGCCTTCTTGGCGCCAGCTTCCTGCGCAAGAACACTACCCGACAGCATGATGGCGCTGATCGCGCAGGCTGTTGCTACCGCTACCTGATGCAATTTTCGCATTGTCATCCTCCTAATTATTTAACGTGGTGATGAAAGCGTTTGCTGTTCGGGCTTGCCTTGAGAAAACGCTATCCAGTGATGGATGGACATAGCATAGTGGAATTAGTTTTTATCTTGCAAGGCCAAACAGGTGTTTTTAGGTCTAAAGCAGCAGGGTAAATTGTTACCAGCCACGTCAGGCATAGGCTTAAGCGTATGTGAATCAGCTTTTTCGTTGTGCTTTCTCAGACTCTTGCCACTCGCGTCGCCGCGCTTCTGCCGCTGACATTTCGTAGAAGCTGCCGTCTCCTGCCTTGATGCCCAGTGTGATTTGTTCGATTGCCGCAACCAGATTTCCACTTAACGCTGAAGCTTCTGCCTGAGCGCGATGGCTGAGCAGGCGGTGGCCGAGTTGGGCGTGGGTTTGGGCTGACAGACGCCACAGGCGACGGTCAAGTGGATACAAGCTCTGTTGTTTGTCGACTAATGCGAGCGCATCAGTGCTGTGCCCTGCCGCCAGCAGGGTGTTGATATACCCATATTGCAAGGGTCGGTAACCGGGAAAAGTGGCGCTGCCGTTTTGGAAGCGCTGAAGCGCTAGCGTCTGGTTACCCGACGCCAACGCAACGTTGGCGAGCAATTGCTGGATCATGGGACTGCTGTTTTTTCCGGCAATCAGTTTTTGTGCTTCGGCTTCAGCTTCCTTGAATTGTCGCGCGCGCAGCAGCGCGGTAATCAAACCGTAGCGGGCAGCAGCCTCGTTGCTATAACGCTTTTCTTTGAGCGTGTTGCGCTGCGCAATTACGGCATCGGCCGGACTGTTTTCCTGGGCACGCAAGCGCGCGCGCGCCAAGTGAAAATCGAGACTGTCCTGAACCTGCAGGTAAGGCGCAGATGCACTTCGGGACTCCATGTCGGCGATGCGGTCGCTGGTGAGCGGGTGGGTGCGCAGATAGGCCGGTGCGCTGCTGTCATAGAAGCGGCTGGCGCGTTGCAGGCGATTAAAAAACCCGCTCATTCCGCGTGGGTCGAAACTGGCGCGGGTCAGCATCTCATACCCTAGACGGTCGGCCTCGCGTTCGTAATCGCGGCTGAAGTTGAGCTGGTTCTGAACCGAGTAGGCCTGGGTGGAGGCGATGGCCGCGCTCGCCACATTGGGGTTGGAGCGGGCCGCCAGCAGCGCCAGCGCCAGTGCGGCCATGGTTGGCCAGTAGCTCTGGCTTTGCGACGCAATCATGCGCGCGATATGGTCCTGGGTAATGTGGGAGATTTCGTGCGCGACCACGCTCGCCAACTCGGATTCGCTTTGCGCAGCCAGCAGCAAACCTGTGTGAACCCCGATGTTGCCGCCCGGCATGGCAAACGCATTGATGCTGGGGTCGTTAACCACAAAGAAGGTGAATTCGCGCTGGTTGCGCGAGCTGACGGACACCAGTTTGTAGCCGAGTTGATTCAGGTAGGCCTCAATCTCCGGGTCATCCAGGTAGCGGGGGTCACCATAAACGTCGCGCATGATGGCGCGCCCGAGTGTCTGCTCCTCCTGATCGGAGAAATACTGGCGTGACACTTCGCCCAGATCAGGCAGGTCGGCCGCCAGAACAGGTTGAATTGCAAGTGACAGCGCAAGCAGTGTGCGTAGCATCAATAGGTGCCCAATAGATAAGGAGGGAGGCGAAGAAACGCATTTCGATTACGATAGAACATTATCGACAAGGTTCCTGGATATGAGCGAATTCACCCATTTTGACGAAAGCGGTCGTGCAGTCATGGTCGATGTGGCGGGCAAGGATGATACCCGGCGCGTTGCGGTGGCAAGGGGTCAGATATTGATGTTACCCGATACGCTGGAACGCATCCTGGGCGGGCGGGCCACTAAGGGCGATGTGCTGGGAATTGCCCGGATTGCGGCGATCCAGGCGACCAAGCGCGCATCTGAGTTGATCCCATTGTGTCACCCCATTGCGTTAACTCGCGCCAGCGTCGAGTTTGATCACGACAAGGCCGCGTCTTTGATCATATGTACGGTAACGGCAGAAACCGTGGGCAAGACCGGGGTGGAGATGGAAGCGTTGACCGGCGTGAGCGTCGCACTGATGACTATTTATGACATGTGCAAGGCGGTCGATCGCGGCATGGTGATGGGCGAAATCAAGTTACTGGAAAAGCAGGGCGGGCGGTCGGGCCATTGGCGAGCATGAAATGCGGGGTGTGCCTAGTCCAAAGTGTCTCTTGCGCAGGTGCGGTGTTACTGCACACTAGCGCGGTTAGATAATCAGGATCATGTTTATGCATTTTTACAAGCTTTTGATACTGGTCTTGGCTGTGGCGGTATCGAGTGCGCGGGCCGAACTGCCGGACTATCAGGCTTTTACTGCACAAGGCACGCATTTGCTTCTGTGGGTTTCTTCCGAGCGCGGGCGTGCCGAACCCGAGGTGCAGGCTGCACAGAAGCTGGCCACCCAGGGTGTGGAAGTCTGGTCACTTGATCCGCTCTACGCCTATTTTCTGCCCCAGCTGTCGCGCAGCATGGATGCGATTTCTCAACAGGACATGGCAGACTGGTTGCGGTCTGCGTTGGCCAGTGGCAAACGGGTTTCGGTGCTTGCCGTATCACGTGCTGCGGTCCCCGTGTTGCGGGCGGCTGCATTGCTCGAGCCAGCGCAAAGGCGTCAGATTGGTGTTGTGTTGATGTATCCCAACTTGTATACGGTGGCTGAGCCATTGGCAGCACCGGATTATCTGGATCTAGGGCCGTTGAAGGGTCTGCGGGTGCGTATCCTGCAGCCACGACGTTCAGCCGCAACCCCTTGGTTGCCTGGCTTGGTCGAGCATTTAAAGGTTTACGGCGCAACGGTTGAGTCTGTCGTTCTGGAGAATGTGCGTGAAGGCTATTGGGCGCGTGAAACGCCAACCGAGTTCGAGATCGCTGAAGGCCGGCGGATGGATGGGTTGTTGTTGCGTGAAATGAAAGCATTGGGGCAAAAATGACGAAATTAGTGGTGACCTTGGCCTTGGCTTTGTTTTTAATGCCCGGCGCTTACGCTGCCGGGTTTGAGGCGCGCGAGCCCGCGCTGGCGCCGATATTGAATGCGCGCGATCTGAGTGGCACATCCAGATCGCTTGCGGATTATCGTGGCAAGGTCGTCTTGCTTAATTTCTGGGCGTCGTGGTGTCCGCCCTGTCTGCGTGAAATGCCTTCGATGGAGCGTCTGCGAGTCAAGATGGCTGGTCGCCCGCTCGAAATAGTCGCTTTGGCAAGCGCCGAGGGCCCGAATGATGTGAAGGCTTTTTTATCCAAAATGAAACTGGGCTTCCCGATATTGCTCGATACCGACGGCAGCAATACCAAGCGCTGGAAAGTGTTTGCACTGCCCACCTCGTTTTTGCTGGATGTGAAGGGGCGGGTGCGCTATGTGTTGACGGGACCCACCGAGTGGGATGAGGGTGAGGCGCTCAAGATCATTGAGTCGATGCTGGAAGAGCCGTCTGACCAACCGAAATAAGGCAACATGTGGCGTTTGTCCCTTGAATCTTTAGGGGATTGTTCAGTGTGCATTGCAGAAATTTTGAGTCGTTTTGCTTGCCATGCTGGGGACTTGAAGGGCAAAATAACGGTATATTCGAAATGTTTAATATATAGCCGTCCTCGTAGTTGCCAACGCCTTTGCGCTGGCGCTGCTTCCAGCTGTCACCTAGTGTGACTATCCGGGTAGGAAAAAATGCGGTTCTGATAAAGAGCCGCAGGGGACACAATGAGCCTAGAGACCGCATGAACGCCAAGATCAAACTCGAAAATCACGACGCGCAGGAAATCAAGTACACCACTTGTTATATGTGTGCCTGCCGTTGTGGCATTAAAGTGACCCTGGAGGACAACAAAGTCCGCTTCATCCAGGGTAACCGTAACCATCCCACCAACCAGGGCGTGCTGTGTGCCAAGGGATCGGCCGGCATCATGAAGCAGTATTCCACAGCCAAGCTGACCCAGCCGCTGATGCGCAAGCCGGGTACCGAGCGCGGCGAAGGCATCTACGAGCCGATCTCCTGGGAACAGGCGCTCGACGTGCTGGGCGACCGCCTGGAAGAAATCCGCGCGACCGACCCCTCGAAGCTGGCCTATTTCACCGGTCGTGACCAGATGCAGGCGCTGACAGGCCTGTGGGCGCAGCAGTTCGGTACCCCAAACTGGGCGGCACACGGCGGTTTCTGCTCAGTCAACATGGCCGCAGCGGGTCTCTATTCCATTGGCTATTCGTTCTGGGAATTTGGCGCGCCTGACTGGGATTACGCGAAATACTTCCTGATGTGGGGTGTGGCAGAAGACCATGCATCTAATCCGATCAAGATCGGTCTGGAAAAACTCAAGCGCCAAGGTGGCAAGTTCGTCACCATCAATCCGGTGCGCACCGGCTATTCGGCGATTGCCGACGAATGGCTGCCAATCAAGCCCGGCATGGACGGCCTGCTGGCGATGTCGATGGTACACGTGCTGCTGAAGCACGAAAAATTCGATTACGAATTCCTGGTGCGCTATACCAACGCCTCCTGGCTGGTGGTGCAAACCCCGGGCCAGAAGGGCGATGGCTTGTTTTTGCGTGATGAAAATGACCATCCGCTGATCTGGGATATCGAAAAAGAAGCCTTCAAAAACGGCATCGACGGCGATATCGCGCCTGCGCTGTTTGGCGAATACGTGGCGCCGGATGGTCGCCGCGTCAAAACCGTGATGGCGATGATGGTCGAGCGCTATCTGGATGAGCGTTATTCTCCGGAGAATGTGGCGCTGGAATGCGGCCTGCCGGCCGAAACCATCGAGCGCATCGCGCTTGAAATGGCGCACGTCGCATTCAAGGAAACCATCGAGTTGCCGATCGAATGGACCGACGTATGGGGCCGCAAGCACGACAAGGTTGTGGGCCGCCCGGTGGCGATGTACGCGATGCGCGGGATTGCCGCGCACTCCAACGGCTTCCATTCCTGCCGTGCGATTCACATGATCCAGATGCTGCTGGGCGCGCTGGATTCGCCGGGTAACTTCCGTGCACGTGCACCGTATCCGAAGCCGATTCCGCCGCACCAGGTCCCGGAAAACAACATCGATATCATCAATGCGCCGAACACGCCGCTGTCGCGTCCGCCGCTCGGCTTCCCGACGCGTCCGGAAGATCTGGTGATCGACGAGTTCGGCAATCCGTTGCGCATCGACAAGGCCTATTCGTGGGAAGTGCCGATTGCCTCGCACGGCATGATGCATATGGTGATCACCAATGCGGTCAACCATGATCCCTATGCGATCGATACGCTGATGCTGTTCATGGCTAACATGGCATGGAACTCCAGCATGAACACGGCCAACATGCAGGATATGCTGCGCGCCAAGGATCCCGATGAGCCCGGTCAATACAAGATTCCGTTCCTGGTGGTCATCGACGCGTTCCATTCGGAAACGACCAACTTCGCCGACCTGATCCTGCCAGATACGACCTACCTCGAACGCTACGACACGATCTCGATGCTGGATCGTCCGATTTCCGAGCCGGATGCCGCTGCTGACGCGATCCGTCATCCGCTGATCAAACCTGACCGCGATGTGCGGCCATGGCAAGAAGTGATGGTCGAGTTGGCGTCGCGGCTGAAATTCCCGGCCTTTACCAAGCCGGACGGCGAACGCAAGTTCACGGGTTACAAGGACTTCATCGTCAACTATGAGCGTTCGCCTGGTATCGGTTTCCTCGCGGGCTGGCGTGGCAAGGACGGCACCAAGTCGCTCAAGGGTGAGCCCAACCCGAACCAGTGGGAAAAGTATATCGAGAACCAGAGCTTCTTCGCGCACCACTGGCCCGATAACCAGAAATACATGCGCTTCGCCAACAAGGACTACCTGGATGTGGCAGCAGAAGTCGGTTTTGTCGGTAAAGTCGAGCCCATCATCATGCAGTTCTATTCCGAGCCGCTGCAGAAATTCCGTCTGGCTGGCCAAGGCCTGTATGACGGCCCGCAGCCCAATAACCAGGTCGATCGCGAGCGTCTGGTGAAGTACTTTGATCCGTTGCCGATGTGGTACGAGCCGCTTGAGCAGCAGCGTGTGGACAAGGACGAGTATCCCTTCTTCGCGCTGACCCAGCGTCCCATGTTCATGTACCACTCGTGGGATTCGCAGAACGTGTGGCTGCGTCAGATCATGGCGCAGAACTATATGTACATGAACGCGCGCAAAGCCTTGGAGATGGGCATCAAGGACTTCGACTGGATCTGGGTTGAATCACACAATGGAAAAATCCGTTGCCAGGTCAAGACCATGGAAGGCACGCAGGAAGACACCGTGTGGACCTGGAACGCCATCGGCAAGCAGAAGGGCGCTTGGGGACTGAAGGACAACGCCTCCGAAGCGACCAAGGGCTTCCTGCTCAACCACCTGATTTCCGAACTGTTGCCGGAAAAGGCGGGCGAGCGTCGCGTCACCAACTCCGACCCGGTGACCGGCCAGGCTGCCTGGTTCGACTTGAAGGTGAAGATTACCAAGGCAGCGGCAGGCGAAACCGGCTCATGGCCGCAGTTCGATGCGTTGAAGAAATTGCCGGGCGATAACTACGCACGCCCGGATGTGTTGCGTTATGACTCGCGCGATCACGAGAAGAACTGAACAGCGGAACTAGTGTCGTGAATCAGAAATAGGGGAACAAAATGAAACGGATGGATTTTTCCGCGTGGCAAGGCGCGAGGAGGCGACATAGCTGGCTCTATGGCAACGACGAGCAACGCCGCCATGCGGAAAAAGACACCGTTTCATGTTTCGATATTTCTGATTCACGACACTAGGCAGCACCTAAAAAATTAAGCGAGCAAAACTATGAGACTTGGATTAGTCGTCGATCTCGACGTATGTGTAGGCTGCCATGCCTGCGCCATCGCCTGCAAGGAATGGAATGCTTCCGGCACCATCGGCCCCTTGACCGACTATCAGCCCTATGGCGCTGAGCCGTCGGGCGTATGGTTCAATCGGATTCGTAGCTACGAAATGGATGAATATCCGAACAACAAGACAGTCAACTTCCCGATGTCGTGCATGCACTGCGAAGATGCTGCGTGCGTCACGGTGTGTCCGACCGGCGCTTCGTACAAGCGTCCGGAAGATGGCATCGTGCTGATTGATCAGGACAAGTGCATGGGCTGCAACTACTGCTCATGGGCCTGTCCTTACGGCGCGCGCGAGTTAGACCGTTCCAGCGGAACCATGAAGAAGTGCACGCTGTGCGTGGACCGCATTTACGACGAGAAACTGCCCGTAGAAGAGCGTCAGCCCGCGTGTGTGCTGACCTGTCCGGCCCATGCGCGCATGTTCGGCGATTTCGATGATCCCGATTCAGCTGTATCGCGCACCGTGCGAGAGCGTAGCGGCTACGGGTTGATGCCGGAGCTGAATTACAGTCCGACCAACCAGTATTTGCCGCCCCGCAGCAAACCGGTGATCCCGATAGGGCCCAAACCAAAAGGCGGCTTGAAGGAAAGTATCAAGCAGTTTGCCAACAAACTGGTCCGTCGTTAAACGGCGCTGTTCCAACCCTAATTAGCGCCAGGAGTATCCATGCATCCCGCTTTCTCAGTTATCTTTTTTACCGTCGCATCGGGCGCGGGCTTTGGCTTGTTCTCGCTGTTGTTTATTGCCGATGTGTTCAAACTTGGCGGCGGCTTCAGTCGTGAACAATTAGTCATTGGCGGCCTCATTGCCCTGGGTCTGATCGTGTTCGGCCTGTTGTCATCCACCTTTCACCTCGCAAACCCGAAAAATGCCTGGCGTGCCTTCAATCGGTTCCGTACCTCGTGGCTGTCGCGCGAAGGGGTGTTTGCAGTGATATTCATGCCGCTGGCGCTGATTTATCTGGTCAGCATCTGGTTCGATGCACCCGCCTGGCTGCGTGATACCAGTGGTTTTCTTGCTGCCATTCTGGCCTGGATCACCGTGTTTTCAACCGGCATGATCTACGCCTGCCTGAAAACCATCCGTCAGTGGAACTCTCCGTTGGTCCCTGCCAACTACCTGGCACTGGGTTATGCCAGCGGCAGCCTGTTGCTGCTACTGGGCGCAGTGGTCTCCGGTCTCGAAACATTGCCTTACATTGCGATGTCGGCACTGATCATGTCCATTGCAGCCGTGCTGAAAGCCATCTATTATTTTTGGATCGGCAGCCCAGGCCTGTCGCCGACGATCAACACGGCAACCGGACTTACCCGCGCCAAGGTTAAGCTTCTGGACACAGGGCACACCCATGGCACCTTCCTGACCGAGGAATTCGGCTTTCAGATCGCGCGCCAAAAAGCGGGACTCCTCAAGATTGTGGTCTTTGTGCTGGGTTTTGCTTTGCCGGGGCTGATGCTCGTGTGGGTGTTTAATCAGCACGGTGGAGAAATGGCAGCTATCGTTGCGGTAGTTGCTGGCCTTGTCGGTGCCTCAGTCGAGCGCTGGCTGTTCTTTGCAGAAGCTCGCCATGTGGTCAACCTGTATCACGGCGCTCAGCGCTGTTAAGCAGGCGATGGGGGTGAACTTGGTTAATCTTCTGGTTAGGGGTATATTAGTGGATACTAATTTCTCCATGACAGGAGTGTAATGGCTATGTTTGGATTATCCGGGTTCAAAGAAATCGATCCCAGCTACGTAGAGGAACTTGCAGCCAAAGGCGCGCATCTTATAGATGTACGTACCGAGGCTGAAGTGGCTCAAGGTGTGATTAATGGCGCAATTCATATTCCATTGCATCTGTTGCCGCTACGTGCAGCTGATATACCTCAAGATAGGCCCGTAGTGATTTACTGCCGTTCCGGAGCACGCTCTGCTCAGGCCTGTGCGTTCATGGCCTCTAAAGGGTATGAAAACATGCACAATCTGGCAGGTGGGATCATGGCGTGGGCACGTTCAGGTAACGCGCTGATTCAATCGAATTGACGTCAGGGTTAAGACTGACCAAGAAATGCCGACTCTATTCTCTGTTGCGTTTGAATTTCGATTGCAATAGGGAAGCTTCTGGTTTATGGTACCGCAGCTTTTTTTAGTACATTAATGTAAGGAGAATAGTATGGAATTTTCAAAAGAACTTGATGCGCGTGGCCTTAATTGTCCCTTACCCATTTTGCGTGCTAAAAAGGCGCTGGGAGAGGTCGAAAGTGGTCAAGTGCTGAAAATCCTGTCAACCGATCCAGGTTCGGTCAAGGATTTTGCCGCGTTTGCCAAGCAGACTGGTAACGAACTGCTTTCAACCGCTGAAGCCGGCGGCGAATTTACTTTTTTCATGAAGAAAAAGTAATTTAAGCGGCTAAAAGCAGCGTCGTGGGTTCCTGGAGAAGTTTGCCTCGAACAAGCGGCGCTGTTTTTTATAAACTAATACAGGAGATTGAGCATGGATACCAAAAAAATGGCAATTATCGCCACAAAAGGCACGCTGGACTGGGCTTATCCCCCGTTCATTCTGGCCTCCACGGCGGCAGCGTTGGGTTATGAAACCCAGATTTTCTTTACCTTTTATGGCCTCCAGCTCGTCCGCAAAGACCTGTCTGTTCTAAAAGTCAGCCCCTTGGGCAACCCCGGCATGCCGATGAAAATGCCGTTCGGCCCCAAATGGTTCAAGGACATCAACTGGAACATGCCTAATGCTATCCAGTCCTTGGTGCCCGGCTATGAGAACGTTGCGACCGCGTTGATGAAGCAAACCATCCAGAATAATGGTGTTGCGACCATTCCCGAACTGCGCGAGCTGTGTCACGAAGCTGAAGTCAAATTTATCGCGTGTCAAATGACAGTTGAACTGTTTGGCTTCAAGCATTCTGATTTCATCGATGGACTCGAATATGGTGGCGCAGCCACTTTCTTTGAATTTGCGGGTGAGACTGATATTTGCCTGTTTATTTAAGGCTATGTAACCGTAACATGTTGAAGTCCATCCATTCCCAAAGCGGCACGCAGGAAATTGGTGGATGAAATGTCCCTGTT
>JAAFGW010000046.1 GCA_010365175.1 Sulfuriferula multivorans
GCGACACAACAGGGACATTTCATCCACCAATTTCCTGCGTGCCGCTTTGGGAATGGATGGACTTCAACATGTTACGGTTACATAGCCTTCATTATCACTGCCGCACTGACAATTTCCCCATACGCTGAAATAGCGTACATACACCCACAGTGCCAGCGGCAACAATGCCAAGCGCACCCACTCGCTAGGCAGATTGGGCCACTGCCCCGCATGCCAGGCGTCTACCGCCACCGTCAGTGACTGGAACAGGGCCAACGCCACCAGAAACAGGCCCATTACTCGGCAACCGGGATTCATTTCGTACCACCGGCCTGCCCTGAAGGACTTCGATCCACTCCGGGCTCTTGTGCCCTTAAGGGTAGAAGCCCGTGTGGAGTCGCGTGCACCCATTCCAGCAACGCGCGTTGAGCCGCCTCACTGCGCCGGGCATTAGGATGGTTGACCAGCATGACAAAGCTGACTCGCTCGCCGCCTGTGGTGTATACATAACCGGCCAATGCGCTGACATCGCGCAGGCTGCCGGTTTTGAGGTGCGCATTGCCCGCAAGCGCGCTGCCGTTGAAACGCAGCTTCAGCGTGCCATCGATGGCAACGATCGGCAGCGTCGACTCGAATTCGGCAAACAATGGACTGCGATAAGCGGCGATTAACAATTGATTCAATGCTGTGGCGCTGATTCGCTCGATGCGCGACAAGCCTGCGCCATTTTCCAGCACCAGTTTTTGGGTGGATACGCCACGTTGCGCCAACACTTCAGTGACTGCATCAATGCCTTTTTCAAGGGTTGCCGGCGCACCGAACTTTTCGGCTCCCAGCGTCAGCAGCAGGTTGCGTGTCATCAAGTTGTTCGAATATTTATTGAGTTTGATGAGCGCATCGGTCAGCGGCGTAGAGGAAAATTTCAACAGCGGCTCGGATGCTGGCGCGCGGCCGCTTTCCGTAGTGCCGCTCAAGGTGCCGCCCAACTCAATCCAGAGCCCGCGAAAAATCAAATCGAACGTGGTTGTAGAATCAAACAGGTTCAACGACAGACTCTGCTCTCCGCAACCCCGGGCATAGCGCCCACTGATTGCCAACACCCGACGCTCACCTGGAACAATCATCGGCTTGATTGCATCCTTGCCACCAGTGCACTCAGGCTTTTCCTCCAGCACCAGTAGCGAGGCAAGCATCACGCCATTTAACGCAACGTCCGGTATGACTCGAACCTGTCCCCCATCTGGCTTCAATCGCAAGGTAATGGCATTGAAGTTGGCCACCAATGCGCCTGGCGTAGCGTTATAAAGTGCCAGCGGCTCATCGTCAAAGGCCCCTGAATCCATCGTCGGCAAGTCGAAATGACTGGTATCGAGCACCAGATTGCCGCGTATGTGGTGCACGCCACGCGCACGCAACGCGCGCTGCAGCAACCACATTCGTTCCAGCGTCAGCGTGGGATCGCCATAGCCTTTGATAACAAGGTCACCATTCAATACTCCATCCTTGATGGTGCCATCTGCCCAGATATCGGTGGACCACGCATATCCAGGACCCAACTGATTCAGCGCGGCAAAGCTCGTCACCAGCTTCATCACCGATGCCGGGTTGAGCGCGGCTTCGGCGTTGTGGCTCAGCGTGGGTTCCGCTGCATCCAGCGGCTGCACCATCACGGCCACATGATCGAGCGGGATGCCCGCCTGCTCCAGTGCTGAGGTGAAGGTGGCGGGAAGTCCGGCCGCGCGAGCAGAAACGACAAGGCATGAAAGCAGCAGGCAAGAGAGAAAACGGAAGGTAATTCGGGTTGTGAGCATCCCGTCATTATGCCGAATTCCATCCGTGCGCCACGGGCAAGCCCGGCGCCGGCTCAATTACAGCGACTGCCTGATGGCCAGCACAGCCTGATTGCGCAGCGATTTGAGCAGGGAAAGCTCCTTCTCGGGGATCGCGATGTCGCCCGGATGGAGCCGGTCGGCATAAATCAACCCGACCGGCTTGCCTTTCACAATGATCGGAAACACTACGAAGGTGCGCGCCGATACGTTCTGCCGATACCACCCCGGAATCCGCGCGACGATTTTTGGGTCGTCGATGTCGGTGATGAGGATGTCGGCGTTGTTCTGAAGCGCGACGAGGAATACGTCCGGCTGCTCGGCCAGACGGAAATTAAAGACCTTGACCAGGCTCTGTACGTCGTCGCCAAAACCGAACTTACCGCACATCGTGTTGTGACGGCCATCCTTGATGCACAGCAGCACATGTGCGAACCCCATGCCGCTATACATGGCTTCCAGGATCATGCGCAGAATGTCGTTGATGGAAATATCGTCATCGATCAATGAATTGCCGACGTCCTGCAAGCCCGAGGTGAGGATAGACTGAGCCTCCTCGGGTGTGCGCTGGGGCCTGGAACCGGCTTCGCCAGGTTCTGCATCCAGAATCGGCGCGTGTTCCTGCAGCACGCTGGCGTCCAGTGCGGCCAGGGCGACAGCAGCCTCGCCCGGCGCTGCGGCAACGCCCGCCCATTTCGACGCCTGCTTGGCGAAATCGCTGTGTTTCAGGTTCACATTCACCGCCAAGGCAAACTGGGCGATGTCCTGCATCGACTTCCCCATCAGCCCGACAAGTTGCTTCTCCGTCACCTGCAAGCTGTCGCCGAAGCGTGCTGTGAGCTTGGTCAGCGCCTTGCCACGATCCGCATCCGACGTGTCGAGAATGACCTCGCACAATTCATTGGAAAACCCCGCCAGCGCATGTAGTCGATCGGTATTGCTCGCGCATTTCCTGATTTTCCCGCTCGGCAGTTTTTTCATGGTCTGCACCAGCGTGTCCGGAAAGCCCCAATTACGGGCGATACCGATGCCCAGGTTCTCGTACGATACCCCCAGTACCTCGGTCGAGGCTCGGGCATCGCTCAGGCCATCGGCCTCGACACGCTGTTCGATCGACGCCGTTTCCTCGGGGAAATAAAACATGGTCAGCATGCGCCCCAGATTGTGCAGCATGGCGCCGATAAACGCCTCCTCCACATCCTTTACCTGCATCTTGCCCGCCATCTCGCGCGCCAGCATGCCGGCGTACAACACCTTGACGAACTCTTCCTTCAGCAACAGCGCGTGTTCCTTGTTTTCAAGGTTATCGAGCAGGATCAGACTGAGGGCGATCGATCGTACTGCGTCGAAACCAAGAATCACCACCGCGCGCGATATGGTACTGATCGAGCCGCCGCCGACCTGGTTGTAAAACGCGACGTTGGCCAGTTTCAACAGCTTGTTGGTGAGCGCGAAATCCTTGAGGATATTATTGGAGAGTTCGTTGACGCCTTCCTTATCAGAGGAGGCAATACGATTGATGGCGCCAATCGCTTCAGACAAGGCTGGAAAATCACTCTCGACCTGCATACGACGCAGCAGGACATCCAGCGCATTCCACCTGGTTTCGCCCCCTCCTTCAAACAGAGCGTGTTCATCATTCATCATCATTTTTTACACGCGTCACTATTTTCTTCGTACGCATAGTATCGGCCTGTTATTGCGTAGCTTGAATCTGGCGTCTGAACGAAACGAGGGCACGCCAATGCCAATCTTGAACCGGTTACTGGCGAGACTCCCGAACCAGCCTGGAGATTGCGATGCATCTGCACGCATTACGAGTGGATTTCCTCAACATGCCGGATCTCAGCCAATCCGCCACGCAAAACATAGGCGTTCAACGCGCTGGGTAAGGAGAAAACGGCGGCACTGCTGCGCTGATCATGCTGGCAGAAGCGCTTATATTTTCTTTACGGGTCCAGCGATGCTGGTTTTCAATCGAAACAGTTAAAGCAACAAGTTGAGGCTGTCGCGCAGTGTGCCTTGCCTGAACTCCTCCGCCACCATGGTCATTTCAATTAGCACCGGCTCCGACCAGCTCTCCAGCGAAACAAACTGTCGCAGTCAATTGATCTCCAATCGGGGCAACCGACCTCAACTCAAGTCGCGTACATACCAGTCCATCGCTTCGGCCATTCCCTCACCAATGCGATGCGTGGGTTCGTATCCCAAGCGTGTGCGGGCTTTGGAAATATCGGCGAGCGAGTGGCGCACATCTCCGGCACGAAAGTCCTGATAGTGTGGTTTGAAGTCAACCAGGTGAGGAAATCGTGGCGCGAGCAATGCGCGGATGGATTCGAATAACTGATTCAGCGTGGTGCGGTCGCCGACGGCTACGTTGTAGACCTGGTTGGCCGCATCGACATGCTGGCTGGTGGCCGCCAGCAAATTGGCCTGGATGACGTTGTCGATGTAGCAGAAGTCGCGGCTGGTTTCACCATCGCCATTGATGTGCACGGGTTCATTGTGAATCATGCTGGCAACCCATTTTGGCACCACGGCAGCGTAGGCGCCATCGGGATCCTGGCGGCGTCCGAAGATATTGAAGTATCTGAGGCCCACGCTTTCCATACCGTAGCAGCGGCCAAATACATCGGCATACAACTCGTTCACCAGCTTGGTCACCGCATAGGGCGACAGCGGTTTGCCAATAACCTCTTCAACTTTGGGCAAGCTGGGGTGGTCGCCATAAGTCGAACTGGACGCCGCGTAAACGAAGCGCTTGACCTTAGCATCACGCGCGGCAATCAGCATGTTGAGAAAGCCGGTGCTGTTGGCGGCATGGGTCGACAATGGATCTTCAAGCGAGCGGGGTACCGAACCGAGCGCGGCCTGATGCAAGACATACTCGACACCTTTACACGCGGCGTGGCAGGTGGCGAGGTCACAGATGTCACCGCGCATGAAACTGAAACGCGCCCAGCGTTCAGCGCCGACGCTGGCCTCTACCTGGGCCAGGTTTTTTTCGTGGCCGGTGGCAAAGTTATCAAGGCCGACCACGTGCTGATCAAGCTGTAACAAGGCTTCGACCAAATTGCTGCCAATGAAGCCAGCGACACCCGTGACGAGCCAGGTTTTGGGCTCGGCGGTGAGTGTCTTTTTTAGTGCGTCGAACGCGGCCATCACAGTCTCCAGAGCGCGAAGCCCGCCGCATTAACCGTGTCCGGATCGTAAGCCGACTTGACGTCCGTAAATGCGCCGCCCTTGTTCAGCTTTGAAGTCAATTCGGCAAACGTTTTTTCCAGATACGCGCTGTGCGAAACGGCAGCGATGATGGCATCACATGAGGGCAGGTCATCCCATGCGGTAAGGCTGATGCCGTATTCATGCTCGGCTTCGCGAGATTCACCCAGCGGATCATGCACAGTCACATCACAGCCAAAAGTTTGCAGTTCGCGGATGACATCGACGACCTTGGAGTTGCGCAGGTCGGGGCAGTTCTCCTTGAAAGTAAGTCCGAGCACGTTGACCTTTGCACCTTTCACTTTCACCCCGTTCGCGATCATTTTTTTCACCGTTTCCTGCGCGACGTAAGCACCCATGCCATCGTTGATGCGACGCCCGGCAAGGATCACCTGTGGGTGATAACCGAGCATGTCGGCCTTGTGAGTGAGGTAGTAGGGATCGACACCGATACAGTGGCCGCCTACCAAGCCCGGGCGAAACGGCAGAAAGTTCCACTTGGTTCCAGCGGCTTTCAGCACTTCGATTGTATCGATGCCAAGGCGATGGAAGATCAGCGAAAGTTCGTTCATCAGCGCGATATTGAGATCGCGCTGGGTATTTTCAATGACCTTGGCGGCCTCAGCCACTTTGATCGAGCTGGCACGGTGCACCCCGGCGGTAATCACGCTGCTGTAGAGGTCGGCCACCTTATCAAGGGTGGCCGCGTCATCGCCCGACACCACTTTAACGATCTTGGTAATGGTGCGTTCCTTGTCGCCCGGGTTGACGCGTTCGGGTGAATAACCGACGTGAAAATCCTCGAGCCATTTCATTCCGGACTGCTTTTCCAGGATCGGGATGCAGACCTCTTCGGTGGCACCGGGGTAGACTGTGGACTCATACACAACAGTCGCACCTTTTTTCATGTATTTTCCGACGGTGGTGCTGGAACCGATCAGCGGCGAGAAGTCGGGAATATGCGCGGCGTCGACCGGAGTGGGCACCGCAACAACAATGAAGTCTGCGCGCGCCAGGTCAGCGGGATCGGTGGTCACAGTCAGCAGCGTGGCAGCCTTGAGATCTTCTGTTGAGACTTCGCCGGTAGGATCGCGAAATTGACGATATTGCTCGATTTTTTCAACCGAGAGGTCGTAACCGATCGTGGTCATTTTTTTGCCGAACTCAACCGCCAACGGCAAGCCCACGTAGCCCAACCCAACAACCGCAACAATGCTCATGCCTGGATTCCCTTATGAATAAAAAGTCTTTGCTTCTGTCTGGATTGTATCGAATTTGCGGAATGCTGCCCGGATACTCCCGCCCGCCATCCCAACGACTGGTTAGCAAGTGTCATACCCACTGGGCGGTGATTGCGCTTGTTCTCAGCGCGCCGGCCAGCGCTGACTTAGCCGACATGGTACTCAACATCAAACCCGGTGTGGTTGGAGTGGGTACCTACAACCCCACCAACAATCCGCGCTCCAGCTTGCAGGGCACCGGTTTTGTCGTGCTGGATGGACGCTATGTCGTGTCGTGCGCGCACATTTTCAGCAAATTGCTGGATTCCGAAAAAAACGAAACCCACGCCGTGTTTCTTGGCCATGATCGGCAAATGGAAGTGCGGACCGCTAAACTGATCGCAACCGACAAGGCGCGTGATCTGGCGTTGCTTAAAATTACGGGCAATCCTTTGCCCGCACTCAGGCTAGGCGACTCCACCACCGCGCGCGAAGGCTGGCAGCTGTACTTCACCGGTTACCCCATCGGCTCGGTGTTGGGGCTCAATCCATCTACGCACCGCGCTGGCCTCGCCGCGATTATTCCCATCTTCACTCCGCTGCAGAGCACCTCCCAGCTCACTGTGCGCACCCTGAGGCAGGCACAGGACCCCTATGAAGTGTTCGAGCTCGATGCCATCGCCTACCCTGGAAATAGCGGCAGCCCGGTGTGGAACCCGGACACGGGCGAGGTGCTGGGCGTAGTCAATTCGGTTTATGTGAAGGGCGCGAAGGAAGCTGCGTTGTCTGCCCCGAGCGGCATCAGCTACGCAATTCCTGCAAAATATGTAAAACAGTTGCTGGAACGGGCCCTGCCGTAACGGCCTACATACCCTCGGTCAGGCTCACACCAAAACCCAAGGATTGCTGCTTGTAGTTGTAATCGACCAATGATTCTCCATAACCGTTGAAATACTGGACATAGCCTTTGAGGCGCCCAACCAGCGGAAAGCTCCAATTAAGTTTCAGCGCGCCGCGGTTGTCCGATGACTTGAGGTTATTGCGTAACAATAGCGAATAAGCATTGCGGCCCTTGCGATAAACTGCCAATACGTCGCCATGGCCCATGTAATCCTCGATATCCGGATTGTCATCGCTCCTGTTATTTTCCGGAATGCGAACCCAGGGCCGAATCATCACGGCCAGGTTGTCGCGTTCAAATCCGAATTGCGCGTAAACACGGTTCCAACTGCGCGATAAGGTTTCCCCGCGGCCGTTCGACTGGTGCACCATACCCAGATTGATAAAACGCCCGCGAAAACCGGCCAGTTCATAATTGGTTCGGAATACCAACATCGCTTCCGGCTCGTAGTTGGTCTCGCGAAAGGGCGAAGAGATCGTGCCGTTGTATGCCTGCCAAAACGAGGTGATGGTGTAGCCGAGCCACAGATCGAGATTGTCGTGACCGAACACTCCTTCCATCGCCTTGATCTTGAAGCTCAGCTGCAACTCGGTTTCGATGGAGTCGAGTCCCAGATCGGGCTGCGTAAACGTATCCTTGTATGGGGAGTTGTTAGGCGCATTGCTGTATTTGATCGGCAGAAAATAATTGGGGTGATGTGGACGAAACAGGAAGGCACCCTGCTTGGCCTCGTCATCCAATTCCCAATGGCGCGACAGCGTTGAAAGCAACTTGGGTTCCGCAGACGCAGCTTGCGCCACAACGGGCTGCGTATCAGACTTGTCTGCGGCCTGGGGAACCGGCTCGGGCGGAGGCGGGCCGACCAGCCGGTCATAGCAGGCCAGACGTTCCGCGTCTGCCGGAATCACACTGCATCCTTCCCAGGCCGCAACCGGGGCAGCGTGCGCCTGGTCCAGCAAACCTACGCAGAGGAAAATGAGTGAAGCTTGGCCCAATTGATGTCGATTAATAAGTTTCATATTCTTCATGTTCATCCTGCATTCAGTCGAGGCTCATACTGTGGCCCGGAGGGGGCGCCATAGTATCCCAACCGAACTTGATTTCCAGGTCTGCGGCAAAGCTGGTTGCTATCGATTCCTCGCCATGCACCCCAAACACCTGACATGGCTTGCTGCGAAACTGACCCAGCCAGCCCAGCTATGCGGTGTGATCAGCATGCGCCGAGCAAAGTCAGTTTCATAATGGGCGTCCTTCGCCTGCTTCTTCGTAAGTCTTGCCGTCACGGATATGGTAAATCCGTTTGAAAGTGGGAATGATCTTTTCGTCGTGGGTGACGACGATGATCGCGATGCGGAACTCCTGCGCCAGCTGGTTGAGGATCTTCACCACGGTGAGCGCGCGCACGCTGTCGAGCGCAGCGGTAGGCTCGTCGGCGAGGATGATCGGCGGCTTGTTGGCGAGCGCGCGGGCAATCGCTACCCGCTGCTGCTCGCCGCCGGAAAGTTCGGGGATGCGCGCCTGCGCGCGATGCTGTACGTCGAGCGCGGTGAGCATCTCCAGCGCAATTTCACGCGCCTTGTCGTTGGGCACACCGGCCAGCATCGGCAGCAGCGCGACGTTATCAGTGGTGTCGAGAAAGGGAATCAAGTACGCGGCCTGAAACACGAAACCGATGCGGTCGCGCCGCAATGCGCGCAGGTCGTCCGTCTTCCAGCCGTTGTCATAGATCACCTCGCCGCCGAGGGTGAATTTGCCAGCCGTGGGCTCGATCACCGCGCCGAGGCATTTCAGCAATGTAGTCTTGCCCGACCCGGACGGCCCGATCAGGCCCACCACTTCACCCGGGTAGACGGTCATGTCGACGCCTTTCAGCGCATCGACCGCCGCGCTGCCGCTGCCGTAACGCTTGGTAATGCCTTCGATCAGGATCGCGGGTTGCTCTTGTTCAGCCACCGATCGCCTCCGCTGGATCAATCTTGAGTGCGGCACGAATCGCCAGCACCGAGGCCAGCGCACATACCACCAGCGTCAGCACGAAGGCGCGCAGCGCATCGCCGGTTTCGAGCAGCACGTATTTGGGGAAGGCGGGTGCCCACAGGGTGGCGGCAAACTTGCCGACAAAGAACCCAATCACGCCCAACCCCAGAGCCTCCTGCATGATCATTGCGGCAATGCTGCGATCCCGCGCCCCGATCAGTTTCAGTACCGCGATTTCCTTAATCTTGCCGAGCGTCATCGTATAGATGATGAAAGCGACGATGGCCGCGCTCACCACTGCCAGGATGATCAGAAACAGGCCGATCTGCTTGGCGGCGGTGGCGATCAGCTTGGCCACCAGAATCTCTTCCATGTCGTCGCGCGTGTACGCCGTATAGCGCTGCCAGCGTGCGATGCTGTCGGCCAGCGCACGCGCATCGGTTCCCGGCTGCACGCGCAGCAGCACGGCGTTGACCTTGTGGCTCGACGTCTGGATCGCCTGCACCGCGCCGAGTACACCGGGCTGCCCGGGGCGGTTGATCGCCGGGTTGGTGGCGAGCCGCTGGCGGTCCTCGACGATGGCGTCGTTGTCTTTCAGGAACTGGGCTTCCTGCGCGTCCTTCAGCGGGATGAACAGCATCGGGTCGCCGTTGGATGAGACCATGCGCCGGGTCAGGCCCACCACGGTGTAGTCGTTGCGACGAATGCGCACCACGTCGCCCACTCGAAACCCGGTCTTGGTGTCGGCCACCGCCTCATAGTGCGCGCGACTGATCGGGCGGCCGGCGATCAGGAATGCAGGCCCACCCGGCTTGCCCTGTTCAAAGCCTGCAACCATGACGCGTTGCGACTTGCCCTCACGCGATACCTGCATGGTGAGAAAAGACACATTGCCTGCCTGCACCACGCCGTCCAGTCCCAGCAACGCGCGATAGAGATCGTCGGGCACGCTCGACGGTTCGGCGAAGGGCCCCAGGGTATTTTGCTGCACCACCCAGATGTCGGCGTCGACCGCACGCAGCAGCACCTTGGCGTCGTCGACCATGCCGCGGTACACCCCGGCCATGGTAAGCGTCACCCCGATCAGCAGGCCCAATCCCAGTCCGGTCAGCAGATAGCTTTTCAGGTGATGCGCGATATCGCGCCGCGCAAGATTAATCATGACCTGGATCGATCATTCGCGGATTGGGCAGTGAAGGATTGATCACGGCGGGTTCGATCACGGCTGCGTCAGCTTCTGTTCACGCACCCGCACCTCTTCATCGAGCTGCTTCGCGCTGTAGACAATCAGACTGTCGCCCTCGGCCAGGCCGGACACGACCTGGACCCGTTCTGCAGTGTGCACGCCCAGTTGCACCGTCTTGAAGCGGGCATGCCCATCAACCATCTGCCACACGCCGGGCTGATTGTTGCGCTGGGCAATGGCGGCGCGCGGCACCGTCAGCACATTGCGGGTGTCGAGCAAGTGGATGTCCACTTCCGCCAGCTCCCCGAGATAGAGCTGACCGGGTGCAGCCTCGAATGCCACGTTGACGATCCGTTCCTCGGTCACCGCATCGCTTTGCAGGTCGATCCGCGCCACTTTTCCTGGCAACGCCTTCCCCGGCGCGGAGCGAAGCACGATGTCCGCCTTCTGGCCCACCTGTATGCCCTGCGCCCGCGCCTGATCGACACGTGCGCGCACCCACAGGCGGTCCGGATCGACCAGGCGCACCACCGCCTGCCCGGCCACCACGGTGGCGCCGGGTTCGGCTTCACGCGCCGTCACCACGCCATCGACCGGACTTAGCAAGCGCAAACTGCTTTGCAGCTGGCCTATGCCCTTCAATTCCGCCTCGGCGCGGCTGATCTCGCGTTGCGCTCCCGCAGCATTGGCGCGTGCGGCCGCGAGTGCAGCGCCGGCAGCAGTGGCTTCATGCTGGCGGCTATCGGCCATTTCTCGAGCGATGAATTTCTGTTTCACCAGTGCGGCATAACGGTCGCTGTTGGCTTGCGCCAGTTTTGCGCGGCTATCCGCCTCGGTCACCTGCGCCTGCGCCGCCTGCGCGGCCTGGCGCGCGCGGCCAACGCCATTGCGGGCAGCCTCGGCTCGCTGGCGCAAATCCACCGGATCGACCTCGGCCAGCAATTGACCCGCCTTCACCGTATCGCCTTGATCGACCAGCACGCGCAAGATCCGCCCGGCCTGGATCGGCCCGACGGCATAGGCATGCTGCGCCTCCAGCGTGCCAATGCCGTAGACGCTTGGACTGAGATCGGCGCGGCTGACTGAGGCCAACTCAACGCCTACGGGCGCCAGCGGCCCTCGCGTGGTGAGCAGCCACACAAACGCCGCTAGAAACGCCACGGCGCCCAGGATCAAATAGAGATTTCGCCTGATCATCTTCATCATCAAAAAATCCGTTTACGTTTACCGTTTGAGCGGGAGGATGGGTTTCTGGGCCTGGAACGTTGCATGACAGCTCGCGCATTTTTGCAGCGTGGCCGAAATCTGGCTCAAGGTATGGCTCACATCCTTCAGGCTTTCGGCGTCCATCGCGATCTGGTCAAAATCCCGATGCACCGAGGAACCCAGCTGGCGGAACTCCATCGGTAGTTTGGCACGCATGGCGGGCGGCACTTCATGCGCCATGACGAGGCCCAGTTTGCGAGCCGATTGCGCGGTCGCCTCCATGTTCTGTTTGGCTAGTGCGCCCGTCATCTTCTGCAGGCCGTCTAGAAACAGGTGCATCTCTTCCAGCAGCAGCGCGCGCTCGTTGGGGGTCAGGTTCAACACCACCCGCTTGTCTAAGTGGGTCGAAGGCGCATGATGAGCATGCGGGTCGGCAGCGTGTGCAAGGGTCGAGCTCAGCGCAAACAGAGTGGCAAAGGCAAGGCGTGAGAGATTCATGATGGCGCTCCTTGAATGAAGGGTGGACGAATGGCCTGCAGATAAACCGGAAAAGTCCGGGCCGCTTCGGATGTGAGGGTTCGCTTCCCGCGCAGGATGGAAGTTTGCAGGACCAGCCCCTGGATCATGCCGATGTAAAGCGTGGCGGCGGCGTGGGTGTCTAGGTCAGCACGGGCCAGGCCTTGCGCTTGCGCATCGGATAACAGACCCGCAATCTTTGCTTCGTAGCCCAGCATGATGTCTGTCACCAGTTGGCGCAGCACCGTATTGCGCCCATGCAGATGCTTTGAAGTCAGCACCCGTGGGATCGCAGGATGATCAGCGATGAATTCAATATGGGCAAAGAACATGCGCTGTAGCGCGTCCAGCGGATCACGCCCCTGTGCCGCCGCACGTCCCAACACCGCCATCAAACGGTCGCGCACCCACTGCATCACCGCCAGCCAGATTGCGTCCTTGCTTGGAAAATGCCGAAACACAGCGCCTTGCGTCACGCCCATGGCTTTTGCCATGTCCTCGGTGGTGACACCGTCCACGCCCTGTTCGGCGGCCAGCTCAAGCGTGACACGAATGATTTCCTCGCGTCGTTCGTCGGCTCCCAGCCGTTTGCGAACAGGCTCATCAGACATGGCTTGACTCCGTTAGATAGTGATTGATTACTACCTTAGTAGGTCGTCGAACAAAGGTCAAGCCAAACCCACAACGAAGGAAAATCAGATTCCCGGGGAATTCAGGCAGACCAGCAAGCTTGCGACCAGGCCGCGCATGTCCTCAGCAGTCACCACATAAGGCGGCATGACGTACACCGTGCTGCCGATGGGTCGCACAAACACCCCTTGTGTGAGGGCCGCCTGGTGAAAACGGGTGGCGAATCCTTGCGCAGCATCGGCCACCTCAAATGCCCAAATCATGCCTTGGTGGCGGAAATGACTGACGCGTGGGTGCGCGGCCACTTCTGCCATAAGCTTCGTAAAATCGAGTGACTTCTCACGGTTGGCTGCGATGATGCCGTCCGACTCAAAAATATCCAGCACCGCCAGCGCCGCGCGGCAGGCGAGCGGATTGCCGGTGTAGGAATGCGAATGCAGAAAACCTTTCGCCGTAGCGTCGCCATAGAACGCGTCATAGACCGTGTCGGTCGTCAGCACGGCCGACAGCGGCAGGTAACCGCCGGTAATGCCCTTCGACAGACAGATGAAGTCGGGCCGAACTGTTTTGATGCCCGCTCCTGCAAGCGAGAGCGGAGGCGCTTGTTCGCAGGCGAACATCGTTCCGGTGCGGCCAAACCCCACGGCGATCTCGTCGGCGATCAAATGCACGTTGAATTGGTCGCATAGCGCCCGCGCCCGCGTCAGATACACCGGGTGATACATGGCCATGCCGGCCGCCCCTTGAACCAGTGGCTCGATGATGAACGCGGCCGTGGTGTTGGCGTGTTCGACCAGATGGGCTTCCAGCGCATCCGCACAACGCATCGCAAACGCCTCGTCCGATTCCCCCGCTTCGGCCAGCCGCGCATCCGGCGTAGGCACCTGCACCGAGTTCCGCAGCAGAGGCTCGTAGATACGCTTGAATAGCGGAATATCGGTCACCGACAGCGCACCCACGGTTTCGCCGTG
>JAAFGW010000047.1 GCA_010365175.1 Sulfuriferula multivorans
AGGTCACGGGCATTGGCCGGCTCAAACAGCAAGCCCGTTACACCATCGGTCACGATATCAGCCAATGCGCCAATGCGGCTTGCTATCACAGGCAGGCCACAGGCAAACGCTTCAACAATGGTGCGCGGAAAATTTTCATACCAGATGCTTGGCACCACCAGCGCCACCGCGCACGCCATCTCCTGGCGCACCGCCTCGCTTGGCATACTCCCCAGTCGAGCAATGCCAGCCACTCCAGCCAGCAACTCCTCCTCCGGGCCATCACCGGCCACGCGCAAGCTCATGTCGGGTAATACCGCCATGGCTTCAGCCAACGTCGCCACCCCCTTCTCGACAGACAAGCGCCCCACAAACAGCATTCCCACGCGTGCGGTTAGTGGCGGCGCATCAAAGTCCACAAAATTCGGTTTCACTTCCACGCGCTCGGCTGGCAGGCCACCCTCAATGAATTTGTCCCGGCAAAACCCATTCAGCGCAATGTAGCGGGCCACCTTGTTTTGATACGTCCCCAGCCCGCGATGCAGCGCCAGCATCCCCGCCAATGCCGCCGAGGCAGTATGCGACCCACGGTAGCAGGCTCGCGCCACGCCGCGCCAGGGCAACTTACCCATGCAGTCTTCGCACACTTTCCCTTCCCGCAAAAAAAGTGCGTTCAGACACATCAGGCGAAAATTATGCAGCGTCTGCACCACGGGAATGCCCGCACGCTCGGCCGCCCAATAAAGTGATGGCGACATCAATGGAAAGGTATTGTGGACATGGATCACATCAGGTTTGAAACGGCGAATCAATTTCGCCAATTCGTGTGATGTACGGTTCGACCACAGTGTATGCCGCGCCAAGGACAACGATGACATGGCCGCCACGTCATCGTTGCTGCGGAAGTAGGTTTCAACGACATGTCCATGCGAGCGAAGCAGCGCAATTTCCGCCTCGACAACCGAATCCTCACCACCTCGGTGCTGATAAGCGTTATGCGCTATCAGAACACGCGGAAGCGCGGCCCCCTCTTCACGGGCAGCCATCTTGGGAGAAATATGAGTAATCAACGTCCTTGATCAGAAGGTGTGTTCACTTGAACAGGGCCTGAGGTGGCAACGGGGTCGTTCGCTGCAGGGTCCGCCTCTTTGCTGGGTGACACATGTAGATAATCCATACATTCTTCATAGGATTTCAGGGTCGATTCCAGCATCTGCCGACGATACAGATAGGATGCCAGCCAGGTCAGCAGGAACAGCGCAACAAGACGGTTCAGGATCCCCAAGAGGAAATAACCGGTGCTCGCGAACATGTTCCCCCCATAAATGCCGATCACAAACATCAGCACACAGCTCACAACCGACAATAGAGCGCCTGCGCGGATGCCTCCCATCCAGCTGGCAATCCCGACGGGGATCAAATAAAGCCCCCACACCGCCAGGTCTTTTCCTGTCGAATAATCCAGATAAGCAATACCAAACATCCCGGCCAGGAAAAACACCAGCACCCCACGTGACAGACCTATCATCTCCACCATCCTCATTATTTATGTGTTGATGCTATTAGGATTCATACCATTTCCTTCAGGGCAATGGCAGGTACGAATTATAGCGCCGCACACATCACACGCTCATGACAGCGCCTACAGCGCCATCACGCATTCAAACCCGTTCACTTGCAGCCGTTTTCCGACTGGTGCGTGAGCGAGGCGTTTCTTTTTCCTCGGCCGACAAACAGTCCAGAATGCCATTACAAAAATGCGCGGCCATCTTTTCAATGGTGTACGCTGGAGCAGATTCCCTGCACCCAGCCTGCAAGCGTTCAAGTTCATTCGAAGCCTTCAAAAGCCGCACCACACCGGCCACAAACGATTCCACATCATCGTCTGTCATCAGGCCATTCTGGCCAGAGTGCAAATAGGCTATCTCGGGAGAGTGGTGCGGGTAAGCTGTTGTCACCATGGGCACACCCGCCACCAGTGAATCTACAACAGACAAGCCCACCATCCCTGGATTGAGCATCAACCGGGACATGGACAACACCCTCGCCTTGTCACGCCCCGTCTGCGTCCCCAGCCAATGTATCCACCCCCCCGCTTTTTTCACCGCCTTGCGCACCAGGTCACGTTGCGGCCCATCGCCCACAATCACCAACTGAAAATCCGGCACCTGTGCCCGAATACGATGGGCGGCATCAATCAAGAAATCCAAACGCTTGTCGGCATGCAATGAAGCCAGGCTTAAACCAATTGGGCCGGGGCCAATTCCAAAATCGCGGCGGATCTGTTCGGCCTCGGCCGGGTTAATCGACTCAATCTGCTGCGCCAATTCAGCTGTATCGATCGCGTTATTGAGCACCGTGATCCGCTCACGCGGGAAGCCGGATTCAACGACAGCGTCACGACTCAGTTCAGTATAGGCAAACCACCAGTCCACATGGCGGCTCAACCAGCGCTTGAAGCGCTCGCTGACTGAGTTCGGCGAGGTCGACTGGAAATTTCGACCATGGCCCCAGAATGCCCACTTCCGATCCTTTTTCAGGAGGGGCCGCACGTAGTTAAATAACAGCTTGTTCTCCTGGGTCACCACCACCAGATTCGCATTGAGCGCGACGGGCATGGCATTCTGCCAACACAGCTTGCCCTTGAGCCAATAGCGACACGGCACATGAGTCCCCCAAGGCAGCTCTCCCGTATCTGCCTTGAGTTTTTCACTCGGCAACGGATCACCCGACACCACAATCAACTCCACCCCGGCCGCATCCAGCTTTTCTCGCATCAGGTTAAACAGGGGCAGCCGGTACTGCGTCATTCGCCGCTGAATAATGGCCACCTTTGGGTGAGCCTTTGACTTGTAAGTACTCCATGGCAGAAAGGCCCGGTCGGCGTGACGCACGGCTTGCGCAATTCCGAGTGCCGCATTGTCATAGTTATATTCGCCCACCAGTTCGCGGCCACGGGCAGACATCGCAGCGTAAAGCGCATCATCGGTCAGCAACTTAATTGCAGCATCGACCCACCGCTCAAAATCTAGCTGCATCACAAAACCGTTTTCGCCATCCCGTACCAATTCGCCTGCCGATCCGGCCACATCGGAAACAAACACCGGCACACCAGCCGCGCAGGCTTCGTTCGCCACCACGCCCCATGGGTCCCACTGCGTAGGGAACAAAAAAATACGTGAAGCGCCATACCAAGCAGGAAGCGCCTCCTGCTTGGCAAAGCCGGAAAAAGCCGTCTCGACCTCAGCCTCGACCGTCTTCGCATATGCTCGAATGTCGTTTTCAAGCCCGCCTGAGCCCACAAACACAATCGACACACGCCGCCCGAGTTTCCGGGCCACATCGCGAGCTACATTCAGCGCAAAGAATGGGTTTTTGATTGCCTCGAAACGGCCACAGAAGATGAAGTCATACCGCTTCTCTTGTGGCTCCGCGTTAAAGAACCTTGCGTTATCGGCACACAAATGAGACCTGAACGTGTTGCCGGCGTCGATGCCATACGAGCCATATAACCGCATAGCGCCATCGCTTGCACCAATAAAGGCAGCCGTATGCTTATATACATGACGCCTGATCCGGCGATGAAGAGTAGTCAGTTTCAGTTCAGACTCAAACGTCCCATCTGTCATCGCCACATGCCGCGCACCATGCACGCGCGTCCATGCGTAAGCCATCAGATGCGTCGGGTTGAATCCTGTCGTCACTACAATATCCGGCTTAAGCGACAGCAATACCGACCACACGTCGTGATTGACATGTATAAACCGACCGCGAAAGCGCACAAAGGACTGGTTCAGATAGGTATGGGCAAACTGTGCTTGTTCTAAATCCCACTCACGATCTGGTTCACGGCCACTGCAATAGATCACATGAAGATCGATGTCCGACTCTTGTGCCAATAGCGCATAGACCGGTAGCCGGTATGGCGCCGGGATATTGGTAACCATGACCATACGGACAGGCTTCGAGAACGATCCTTTCACGAGGTCATGTGGTTTAGTAGGTAGAGTGATAATTTAAAAACCAATAAGCTCGTTAGCAGAAGAACACCTCATCAAAGAGCCCCAGCATTCCGCCTTATATAGAGGCACCTTTAAACAACCATACCGACTACGGCCAAGAAGGGACCCGCAATCCGCCGTGGCAAAAGTTCAGCAACACTCAAAACTCGCACAATTGTCCGATCTGCCAGATTTGAAGAAAGGAGTTTCTTGGCTGTAGGCAGGTGCAGGAAACCAATCTTGGATATCCTTGAAAATCTCCTCTCGTCATGAAGCGTGGCCTTCCCATGATGGCGCCGCACAATATCCGGAGCACTTAAATCGAGTGGTAAGTGTTGTGAATTACAAGCCCGCATTTGATTGAGACAAAACGAAGTAATCATTTCATCCCCCTGATGATGCAAGCTTGCAAATATTTCTGTATAGCGGGGTAACACACTATTGGCACGCTCACTCAGCTCTTGGAAAAAACCTGCAGAACCCGCAATAAACTCACCCCCATACCAGCGAAAATGCCAGTCGGTCTGTCCAAATTTCTGCATGTCATCGAATATTCTGGCGTACCCATGCGCAGGAAAAACCTGATCCGAAATATCATAAACAAGCGGAATATCATTCTCGAAATAATTCGTGAGTGGATGACTATCACCATCCAGGCAGATCATGTCGATATCTAGAAGAACTGAGTAATCTGCTTGACGAGAAAAATAATCGAAAAGCATCACTTTGTGTGTGGCCGAAAAATAACGTGCGCCTTCGGGTATCCCACTTGATGGAAACTCAATCTGCTTGATCGTAATAAAATTGCTGGTTTTTGATCCTGTGATTTTCTCTAGCAGGGTAGCGATTTCATCACCTTCATTGGTAATCAAGTTTAGCGCCGTTCCAAAACGAGAATGCACCCCCTTAGCCAATCTTAGTGCCATACGAAAATACAATTCGATCCGCTTCTGCGGGTCAATGCGTTGAAGGTAGGCTCCGTCGTTTGCCTTCTTGGATATGTAAAGCAGGCCATAAAATTTCACGGGGTTCTTACTCGTTTCCACTATGAGTTTTCCATTTGATATAGAGCTGAAGCCTATTTAGCTCGGGATGGCAATAATGAATGCATAGAATCCCTGCGAGGGCTTTTCCTGTTGCCGAACTTTATAGCTGAGGCCAAATAGGAGTCTGAGAAAGGTCGTAAGCGGGGCACGTATTAGACTTGGAACGGATGTTGGAATGTAGGGTGAAGGCAAGACCGTGACAAACTTCTCATAACCCATTGCACGAAGGCGCTCAATCACAGGCGAAATGCCATTCTCAAAGTCCATCGGATGCTGCTCAAAGAGAATCAATGGCCTGGCTCTTTTAATTAACTCTTTTCCGCCTTCAAGAACTTCGAGCTCGTGACCTTCAACATCAATTTTGATTAGCCCTATCGTAAGCGCTTGTATCGCATCGATAGAATCCAGGGTTTTTAACTCTATCTCCTGATGCAACGTCGACTGCTGACCTGGGCGTTCAGTAAGACTTGAAGCACCGATATTTGCGGGATCTGTGTTCAGCGTTGCCTTACCATCATGATCCGAGAGCCCTAAGCAAAAGCTTCGAATATTGTTGGCTAGGGAAGCATTGTATTCGAGCAATTTATATGTTCTTGGATTCGGCTCGAAGCTAAGGACCTGCTCGTAATAACGCGCAAAGAAGAGACTGTGGTTGCCGATATTTGCTCCGATGTCGAGTGCACAGCCCCTGATAAGTTTGCTTTTGCTCAACCAGTCTAACGTCGAGGTAAGTTCCTCGCGTTCGTATACGCCCCTCAGATTAATCTGAATTCCTATATGGTCGAATGCAAAAATTGCTACTTGTGGATTTTGAGCGGAGATCAACTCATGCGCGACCTTATTCTGGTGACGTCTTGCAAACCTTTCTACAAATTGTTTGATGAAATACGCACGCCCAAACCTAACTGTATGTAAAACCTGTTTATCTTGGCTTGATATAGGAGAGTTCATATGCTTACCATCAACGATGTTAGGAAATGTACCAGATCACTTTTTTAGGGTGAGTGGCTGTAATAAACCACGAACGAACTGCTTAACATAAGGCACAGCAAAGAAAAGGAGCCAGGCTGGTCCAGCATGCCGGCGGGTAAATATCATCCAGGACCGCCAGGGCAACCCCTTGCGACTGAGAAAATGCTTCCAACGGCGAGAAAAAGACAGACTGGTATCCAAATAAGTACCGGCAACCGAATTATGTCCACAGGTACCAAACACGCCAGGCGCAACCCATAAATCAACGCCAACTCTGCCAGCACGCAATGCGTAATCGGTGTCGCCCATTGCATGCTCAAATGCCGGATCAAGATTGCCAACCTTTTTTGCAGCCTCAGCAGGTATCAGAACAAAATTACCATTCATTGAATCGCACTTTTGCGCAACATCACCTGGAACAACCCTGGTTAAGGTTGTGGGGCGCCACCGACTGGGGCGAAGCTCTCCACCGTAAGTCAACTTTCCTGTTTGATCATCAACCGTGCTTCCCACCACGATGACCTGCTTTGCTAACCTTTTGTAAATATCCACATGGCAGCGAATCATCCGCGAGACTGCATCGGGATAAAGAATGGTGTCGTCGTTTAACCAAAGGTAGTAATCGTAGCCAGAATGCATTGCCAACTCGAATGCACGGTGCATGCCACGACACCAAAACAGAGAGCCGTCGCCATGTGTCACTTGCACCCATGGGAACGCCTGCGCAACCGCTTCAGCAGTGCCATCGGTACTGCCATCGTCGACCAGGACTACCGTGAGATCCACATCATCCAATTCAACGTTGGAGGCCAAAGCCTGCAATGCCGCAAGCGTTTTGGCCTTGCGATTAAACGCGGTCATTATTACTGCGAGCGTTGGTTTTTGGTCAGTTGGCAGCCCACTCAGGTCAATGGAGGTCATGATTTCAGGCCAGTTATCTTCAAAAAATTCATATTGATCTGACTAAATTGCATTTCATTAATGCTGAACGGGCGCGAGCAACACCCTAACAGGCGCTTTATCAATCAATAGGGTCACGTTACCGCGTCGATCTGTTTTCGTCTGAATGAGGGCAGTGCCAAGAAGCGCCTCAACCGAAGCCACCCTCCATCCGGGCGGTAGCGGAATTGTTTTATTTATTGGGGTGTCGGCCCATGCGATGACAAAGCGTTGACCCGCGTTTTCACCATCACAACGGACCATCTTATTACCAAGCGAAGAGCAACCAGCCATCCGGGAACCTAACAACCATTTCTGGACCTTTTGCATGGCATCGAAACCAGAAAGTGGCTCACCATTGAAGCCAACCAGACCCATGAGCCTGTTTTCCCACGCATAATAATAGAAACGATCAAGGCCGGCAGCCGCACCAAGTATCAGCACCTGTGCCATTCTGGCTGCCGCTTCGTCCCGCGTGAGTCGCTGAGCCCCTGGGGGCAATGATTCGCGTTCTGGATACACAGGGAAACCCGCCTCTGTATTCCAGAGTGGTAATTGGCCAGCCCCATGACGTTCCATAATGGTTCGAATCGCCACTATTTGTTCAACAAAGTTGACGTCGCTTGAGGAATAAAAGTGATAGGCAACAGCCTGGACATATTGCTTTCCACCTGCCGCAAAAAATTGATCCAGGATGATTGGGGCGTTGACGATGGCCGGCGTGGTGAGGATTGCAGCGGGGTCTTCCTCATCCAAAACTTTGCGTGCGACTCGTGCCATCTCAACCAACTGGGCAACGCTACCAGTAAAAAAGTAACCCTTCATTGCGCCGCGGTTTGGAAAATTGTCGACGACGTTGGGTTCATTCCAAAGCTCGTAGGCCCTAATGCGCCCTCGATAGCGTTTTGCAACCCTGCGCACATATTCCTCCCAGTGCGCCATACGCACTGGTTCTGCGGAGCAACCCAGCCCGTATGGGCAGCTTTCATCGGGGCGGGCCGAAGCCCAGCGCGGTGTAGATCCCAAGACATACACGACCTCTGCTCCGTGCTTGGCCGACACGCCCACAAAGCGATCAAGGCGCTCAAAATCCCATTGGCCCGGATTTGGCGCAATGTCAGCCCAACGTGTAGTTGTATCCCACAAGCGAATAGAGGAAAAGTTTATTGGAGGCTGGGGCCACTGTGTGGTTGGGTACTTCCCACTGGGTAGCGGGACAAGGCCATGAAAAGTCATGCCAAAATATTCAGATGAAATATCCCGCCCCCAACCTTTTGTCGCGTCTTTAAAAACATCAGCTTGTGCGCTATAGACCAACACTGCGCTACAGCACAACAGGATCACAGCCAACACTCGATTCACGCCGCTTCCTTGTCACACCTAAAACTGGTAGTGGTTTCCTTTGAACGCTTCGCACTACTCGCAACATAAGCCAGGGCAACACCAAAAAGGAGGCTTTGCAAATAATCAGTTCCATAAGGCACATAGAACGCAATCTGCATCGCCATCAGCACTAAAAGAATTTGTACCTCCACGCCCCCATCACCACTTTGATTGAGGCGATACAGCCCGCGAATAACGAATGCAATGGCCATGAGTAGAGCAGCAAGCCCGAGCAGCCCAGTGTTATAAAGCGTCTGCACATACATGTTGTGGGCAAAATAGCTGATCTTGTGGACGCCAATCGAACCGGCACTATCGATGTAACGGCTACTGTCGCCCCCAAAGCCCATACCAATACCGATTGACCTGCCCCCCCCCTGATACCAGAGCTGAACCATCGACTTCCAGTTACTTAAACGTTCGCCGGTGGTATCCGCACCCTGCAGCACACGCTGTGCAGAGCTTTGCACTTGCTGGGTCACCTCCGACAATTGACTACTAAATAACATAGGCGTAATCGTCAAAACTGAAATGGCCGAAAGCACAATCAATTGTCGTGTAGTCGAGGCCTGCCTTCCTCGCACGACAAGGAAACGAGCAAGGATTCCCACCATGGCCGCGAGCCATACAGAACGGTGCTGCAAAGCAATCACCATGAGAAGCAGCACCGGCGAAAATGCTTGTGCCAATCGCGCGCCCCAGCCAGTAACGGTGAAAAGCAGAATAAAGACCAACACCTCGGCCAGAACCAATGCCTCATGCGATTTGATTACTCGGATGGGACCGTCTACGTTATATGACCCACCAGGAGGCAAGAGTGAAGTGATGGGACTGTAGTAAACAATCCAACGATAAGCAGTCAGGGCTAGTAGCAGCACAGCGACAACAGACAGCACATTAAATGCAAAACGCAAGCGCTGCCGATCCATTGGGAAACTCATGCCATACAGCCCCGTGGCCACAAAGTAGAAATATGGCCGAACCTGGACGCCCGCAGTTGAGCCATATTTAACCAGGCCTAACGCCAACCCAAGCAGGACCAGAAAGCTAAACACTAGCCAGGCGCGATGGCGAAGTGGGAAATCCCCAGCAAAAAGCAACCGCAATAAGGCGATTCCTGCAATGGGGAGTAACCCGATATCTGCATAAAACAGATTAATGCCCAAATGAAAGCCGCCGTAACCCATGGCCATTGCGTCGACAAAGAACGTCATCGCAATTGTCACCAACCCCACACTAAAACGGGTGTACAAAAGAAACGCGAACAACGGCAGCAGTAGCCCCATGGCAAACATCACCAGAAAGGGCATCGCAGTTATCAAAATGTAGAGGGTGGTCATGAAGTATGCTGGCGAATAGTTTTATTTGTTCCGGAAAAAGACGCCGTCGAACTGCAATTGACGTCCGGTAAACGTGTCAAGAAAACCTGGTATCACATTCCACAATTCAAAACCATTGTCTGTGAGCCAGTCGATCATTTCCCTGTATAAAATCTGTCCTTCGTAAAGCGGCACTAATGAAAGTTCAATTTGTACACCGCGTATGTGCGGCAGTAACGCAGTTGCGCCCAGCAAAACCGGCATCTCGTAACCCTGGGTATCGATTTTCAGAAGTGTAATTCGGTCTGGAGTAAGCACTGGATGCAACACGGAATCGAGCTGACTCAGTGGCACACGCTGACACCCTACATAGCGAGACAGAGGCGCGGCCGCTGCATGGGTCTCGTGCATAGGTAGAATCGAACTACTGACGGAGTTGCCTGCGACATTAATCTCGATTTCGCCATTCTCTGCACCGACTGCCATGCGAGGCGCGATATGCCAGCGCGTATCACTGGCAGCCGCCCGAGTTAGCTCGGCATAAGCCTGTTCTAGTGGTTCGAAGGATAGAATGTCACCCTGAAAACCCGCCTCGCGCAGTGAACGGCCATACCCACCGGTGTTAGCGCCCACATCCAAAACGAGATCAATACCATGGTGCGCAAGCAAGCGTGCCATGCGAGCCTCTTGCGACTGTGCCGGGTTATAACGATTCATTTCAATACCAAAATTGAGCGCGAGCTTCCTGATACGGTGTGCAATAGTCATTTTTATCCCCTGTTATCCAAACTAGCAACTACGGAAACCGATGCCCGTTCCTGGTGGCGCATTTTTCCAGATAAGTGACAATAGATGGCCTCATAGGCATCTGCCACCTGGTCAACCGTAAAATGTGTACGAATGCGAGCCTGGGCTGCAAAAACAGCAGCTCGATAACGCGTCGGGGAATCAAGCAAATCAAGCAAGGCCAACTCAATCGAAGTAGCCGAGGTGACATCTGTCAGCACCCCGCCCTCGCCCACTACCCAAGGCACCGCCCCACTGCTCGCGCCGCCAACCACTGGAATCCCCATCGCCATCGCTTCAGCAAGGGTCATGCCAAAGGTCTCCTCTAAGGCGGGGTGAACCAGGATATCCGCAGCCGCAAGCTCACCAAGCAAGCGGCTGTATGGCACGCGCCCGATGAATTCCATGCCATCTGCCATCCCATGCTGACGCGCCCATTGCTCGGCTCGCTCACCCGGCCCGAAATCGGAACCATACAAGCTAAAGCGCGCACCCGGCTTGCGTATGCGTAACGCAGCAAAGGCCCGCAATGCTGGCTCCGGGTTTTTGCGCCTATCCCAGCCATTCGCCACCATCGCCAGCAATGGGGAGTGTGGATCTGGATGGCGATCGGGCTGACCAGGTTTATCAAACAAACTAGGCGGCAGTGGATTGGGAACCACTGTCACCGGGTGCTTGCACAAGGCTTGCACTTCAGCCTGCAAATACGGTGAGACAGCTGAAACGCAGGGCGCGCGACGCAGCACATACCAGGCCATACCCACCCTGATCCAGCGGTAGAGGCTTTGAGTGAGTCGAGAGCGGCTATACATCCGCGCAACCACAAAGGGCGAATCGTGGCAGGTTACAAGCGTTGGCAAACCTGTCTGCTGTGCAGCCCAGGCAAACTCATAGGACCAGTGGGCGTGCACCACATCAGGCGCAGCCTGCTCAATCACATACTGCAAGCCGCGTCGCTCGAAGGCATACAAATCCACGATGCGGCCCAGTCGCCAACCGTTGGGCTGCCAGGCGCGACGGCGCATGGGTACGTAAATCATCTCCAGGTTATGCCCGAAAGCGTGGACCGGTTTCCGCCAGTCTAGGGCCATGTTCCAACTCAGGGTAACGACCGTCACCTTGTGCCCGCGCCGCAGCAGTTCTGCAATAAGCGTAACCAGAAGAGGGGCGCCATAATAGCCCACAGGTAGATGAGCCGTTTCACCATCCAAAAGATGACCAATATCCGCTGTGGCAATGGGGCCGACTAGTGCAATGTGCATACTCATACTCAGGGACCAACCCAATCCCGCCCTGCAAACAATTCTTCTTCGATGACTTTCAACATGTCACCATAGACTTTGTCTGCATGAAAACGCTCGCGTACATGCGCTGCTGCGGCCATGCCGAGTTCAATACGCTGATCCTGCGGCATGGAAAGTAGATACAGCGCGATATCGACTGCTTCTTGTGGTGTATGAAACCAATACAAACCGGGTATCCCGCCAAAAACCAGTTCATATCCGGGCTGATAGTTAGTGAGATGCGGTACTCCGCAGGCTAGGCTAATAGGCAGACGATCGGATGAGTACATGGGCAGTTCATCAAAATGATCCCAGGCCACGCTCATCCAGGCACTGCGTATCATGTCGCTCTGTTGATGAAAGGCAATGGGACCGCGCGCGTATGACTCACGCTTCCACCCGGCACCGCCGCCATATACGGCAAACCGATCGCCCAGGCTTTGATGAAACGCATGCGCCAGCTTCTTGCGTTGCCGTCCACCAGGCAAATACAAGCCGGGTATACGCTTGATGCTATGCAGGTTGGCGATCATCACTGCGTCCAGCGGGCGGATCGTAGGGGGTTCCCATGGCAGATCGAATCGCACGCTGTCATAGGAATGTGGTGCGAGCCGAATCCGCGTAGCGCCAGCCGCCTTGGCAGCATCTGCCAGATAACCCAGGCCAACCAGAAAGGTGATGTCGGACTCGTCCATGACTGCACGAAGACTTGCATCTAGCTTTTTAATATACCGGCCATATGCGTCCCCTTCCCAGAGCACGAGTCTGGGGCGGCTCGGTAAGGCTTTGAGTTGCTGTAGATAAGCCCGGTCAACCGGATAGCTATCAGTCATGTGCTGAATAAAAATCACGTCGGGCGCGAACTCACGGGCTGTGTTGAGCAGCTCAACCAGCGCAGTTCGGTGATTGCCCAACGTACTCGCGCGCGCAAGATACGAATATGCCTGATATGCGCTTAGCCCACCTTCGGCGTGAAAACGTTCGAAAGCACGGCGCGGACCAATCTGGTCGCCTTCGATCCCTTCATTGGGCAGATAAAGCAAACGCAGGTTGGGATTCATGATTTCTGTAGGGGTGATACTGGAATGAAACGCCCCAGCCGCGGCAGGCGCTGGGATAGTTCACCGATTACAGGCAAGCCGGCAAGTGCGCCACGGCTCAGCCAGGCAACACCCGCCAGAGCAATTGCCCCCGAAGAAACCTCACCCAACAACCTTACCCAATGGGGTGTCACCTCGGGAATAAGCCAGGTCGCCAACCATACGCATGCATACGTAGCGAAGCCTGATGCAATCACAATTCCTAATATCAGTCCCCACTCCCGGGCAGGCGTGCTTAGTTTGCGGAAGATAAATCCAGCGATGAGCAAGAATCCAAACCACTCAGACAGAACAACGGCATACACGACCCCCATCGTCCCCTTATCCGCCAACGCCAAAAGCAACAGAATCAATACCGCCAGCTTGGTTGCCTGAATGCGTAATTTGGGTTTCAGTGCGCCCATGGCATCCAGTGTGGTTCCCATGACGTGAGCGACATATACCGGCCCCACAGCAAGAGCAAGAATCTGGAGCAACGGGACAGCCTCTACCCATTGATCTCCCAACAACACTGTAATCAGGTCACGTGCAGCAGGAATCATTCCGAAGCTGACTGCAAAAGCGTAGCTGCCTACGAGCAGCATACTGATTTGCAGGCTATCGGCTTGCCGCTGAATCCCAAGCCGGCTGACCACAGGGAAAAGTACTTTAGTGAGCAAGTTGGCTGGCTGCTGGACGGGCAAGTGTGCGAGCAGAAATGCTCTGCTATACAAGCCAGCAGGCCCTGCCCCAAACAGCTTACCAATGACCATTGCATCGAGACTTGAACATA
>JAAFGW010000048.1 GCA_010365175.1 Sulfuriferula multivorans
CGATTAACTCCATTAGGCCCGCCACGGAGTCAGGGCCAGGGGGCGTAATGGGCTGGGCTGGCGTGGCAGTAGAAGGAACAATCGGCGCCGGACGATTTGCCCGAACCCATTCCAGATTCAAGCGCTTGCCGAGCCAATCCAATAGCTCGTCAACACGGAACGGCTTGGTGATGAAATCCTCGCTCGATATGCCCACATCATTTTCAGCCCCTTTCTCGAAAGCGTTGGCTGAAATGATCGCGATGGCGGCATCGGTCTGCCCTGCTGCACGAATGTGCCGCAGGGTTTCCCAGCCATCCATGCCGGGCATGGCCAGGTCCATGAAAATGACGTGCGGCAGGCGCCGAGGGATTTCCTCAAGACATTGTTGGCCAGTGGATGCCTGGATCACCTCGAAACCCAGGGGCTCCAGGATGTTGACCAGGAGTTCCCGCTCCACCTTTTCGTTGTCCACCACCAGGATGCGACGACGCACGCCCGCGTAGCCAATGCGCTGTGCCAGGGGCTGCTCCTTTACGAGCTGTTCAGCATGGATGCGTGGCAAAAAGAGCCTGGCATCGAACCGACTTCCTTTACCAGGCAGACTCTCCACGCTCAGCTCGCCACCCATCAGGTCAGTGAGCATTCGGGCAATGGTCAGCCCCAAACCGGTTCCACCCGTTGCACCTACGTGCGCTGCGCTACCCCGGGAAAAAGGCTCGAAAATGTTACTGACTTCCTCCGGCGTGATGCCTGGGCCCGTGTCCTCGATAATGAAGAATGCCATTTCGCGCTGATAGCGCAGATGCAAGGTCACGCTGCCACTGACGGTGAACTTGATGGCATTGCCCAGGAGGTTTAGAAGAATCTGGCGCAAGCGCCGTTCGTCGGCTCGCACAAGTTCAGGCAGTTCGCCTTCCGGCAGATAGTGGAAGTCCAGGCCTTTTTGCCGGGCCTGTTGCTCGAACATGCCGACGAGCTGCTGGATGAATTCCGGGAAATCCAGGGAATGTACATTCAGTGTGAGCTTGCCGCTTTCGATACGGGCGATGTCCAGCGTGCCTTCGATCAGAGACAGCAGGTGGTCGCCGCTTCGGCGAATAACGCTGATCGCCTGGCGCCGGTGGGGAGGAATCGCTTCGTCATGATCCAGAATTTGTGCATAACCGAGGATGCTGTTCAAGGGCGTGCGCAGTTCGTGGCTGATTGATGTGATGTAGCGGCTCTTGGCCTGGTTGGCCTGTTCTGCGGACAGTTTGGCGTTCTTCAGAAGTTCGTCGGTACGGCGATGGGAATCGATTTCCTGGATGAGCAACTGGGTCTGGCTGTTTGATTCCTCCTGCGCGATCTGCCGGCTCTTGTGAGTCAGCACCAGCCACCAGGCGACGATGCTTGACACCACTAATAGTACGGCGAAGGCACGCAGGTAAGCGTGTTGTAGGCTAGGCAACAGTGCGACCGCTTCGCCGGTCAGCGCCAGCACCTCCTGATAGTAGAGCAGCCCTACCAGAAGGATCAGAAACGGGACTACGCCAGCCATCAGCAGCAGGTAATGACCGAGCCCCGCGTCCAGATAGGCGCGTGCGCTGAGGGGCAGGAAACGTTCGAGCAACGCCGCCCATTGCGCACCCAGCCGAGCATGGGGTTTACACAGGTCGTGGCAGCGTGCATCCAACGTACAGCAGAGTGAGCAGATGTGATCCTGGTAAGCAGGACAGCGTGCCAGATCCTCACCTTCGTATTCCTTGCCGCAGATGCAGCAAGCGTGTGTTGTCCCCGGCGGGGCGGGAACAGGTTCATCCTGGCGCGCGATGTAGTAACGACCACCGGTCATCCAGGCAATCAGCGGCGAACAGATCAACGGCGCGCCCAGGGCGATGAAGGTGGCGAAGGGCTGCACCGACTCACCGAACAAACCCATATAGGCAGCCACCGACAAGCCCGAAGCGATACCCATGGCGCCGACACCCACCGGGTTGATGTCGTACAAGTAGGCGCGGCGGAACTCGATGCCGGGCGGTGACAGGCCCAGCGGCTTGTTGATCACCAGGTCCGCCACTACCGCCATCATCCAAGCCACTGCCACGTTGGAATACAAGCCCAGTACCTGGCCCATTGCATCGAACAGCTCCATCTCCATCAACATGAGGGCGATCATGATATTGAACACCACCCACACCACCCGTCCAGGATGGCTATGCGTGAGGCGCGCGAAAAAGTTGGACCAGGCCAGAGAGCCCGCGTAGGCGTTGGTGACGTTGATCTTGAGTTGGGAAATCACCACGAACAGGACGGTGGCCGCGACTGCCCATCCGTAATCGGAAAACACGTATCCGTATGCAATGAGATACATCTGATTCGGATCTACGGCCCGCTCCACCGGCACCATATATTTGATGGCGAGCCAGGCCAACAGGGCACCCCCCAGCATCTTGAGCACACCCGGCACCACCCAGCCTGGCCCACCCAGCAGGACGCCGGCCCACCAGCGGCGATGATTGGCCTTCGTGTGTTCAGGCATGAATCGCAGGTAGTCCACCTGCTCGGCCATCTGGGTGATCAGCGCGAGTCCCACCGCCATGGCGGCGCCAAAAAGGTGAATATCGAAGCCAGAGGTGCCATTGCCGGCATAGCCGATAATGCCGGCGAAAGCCCCCGGCTCCTTGGCCAATAGGAAAATATAGGGCACGACCAGCATGACCAGCCAGATGGGTTGCGTAATTGTCTGAAACGCGCTGATGACAGTGACGCCGTAGATGACCATCGGGATGACCACCAGCGCGCAGATCAGATAGCCCCAGGCTGGCGGGATGCCAAAAGCCAGTTCCAGGGCATAGGCCATGATGGCCGCTTCCAGCGCGAAGAAGATAAAGGTGAAGGAAGCGTAGATCAGCGACGTGATCGTGGAACCGAGATAGCCGAAACCGGCGCCCCGGGTCAACAAATCCATGTCCAGACCATAGCGGGCCGCATAGATACTCACCGGCAAGCCGGCTAAAAAAATAATCAGGCCGGTAGCCAAGATGGCGAGCGCCGCGTTGACGAAGCCATAGTTAACCAGGAGCGTCGCACCAACAGCCTCCAGTACCAGGAAAGCCGCTGCCCCGAATGCCGTATTGGCCACCCGCGACTCCGTCCATTTACGATAGCTGCGCGGCGTGAAACGCAGCGCATAATCTTCCATGGTTTCGTTAGCGACCCAGGTGTTGTAGTCGCGACGGACTTTGACAACACGCTGCAGTGTCTTGGGGGGTGAACTCATATCAGTCCGCTCCATCCTCGTTTGGGCTCATGCTATGTATATAAAAGCGCCTTGTGAATTCACCCCAATGAGCACACCAAGTTCTTGGTCGAGACAAAGTCCAACTCTGGTTTGGAATATAAAAGTTCAAAAATCGAGAGAATAGCCGGATTTCCTATGAACTTTATCGATGTTTGTTAAACAAGCCACTTATTGTTCTCATGATTTTTGCATGGGGTCCGACCATTTCGGGCTAATTAGAACTTGTAAGTTACATAGAACTCATCGAACACAAGTTCCTGCGACGGATTATTCACAAGTCTGTTGAAATATGTGCCGAAGAACATGTGCTGCCCAGTTGCCTTCAGACATATTTTTCTGGGGAGCTGGCCTGATCTGTTCAATTGCCCGCGCTTGCTAATAGAGCTCACAGGGGCGCAGCTTTGAAAAGAGGACATAGATATATTGCTAGGGAGTTCCCGTGACCAACCGCTTTGGCCGAGAAACAGAAGCAGAAATGGATTGGTTTGAATATCTGAAATATTCTCAACAAGCCATGCCGGACATCCAAAAAAAGAGGGCAAACCCGCCGTTTTAATTTAACAAACTTAAACCAGCACCGCCGTCAGATAAGTCACATAAAGCGCACCGTTGACGAACAGGTGCCACACGCGCAGCCCAGCATTCAACGCCGCCCAACGCAACCAGAATGCCGCGACCAGGGTAATCGCCACGCCCAACAGGATTTCCTTTTGTGGAACCCACGGCGTAAGCGAGATACCAATAGCTGGCAACAGCGTGCCCTGAAACACCATGGCACCGGTGATGTTGCCGAATGCCAGGGTGTCCTTGCGTTTGCGGATCCACAAAATCGAATTCACTTTTTCCGGCAACTCGGTTGCGATCGGGATGATCAACAGCGACAGCAGCAGTGCAGAGATGCCGATGAGGGGTGCGGCGGCTTCCACCCCGTGGATGAAGCCTTTGGCACCGGCAATGAGCAAGGCCAGCCCCAGCGCCAGTTGAACGATGATGAAGAACAGGGTGTACGGCAAGCCCAGGCGCGTGAGCATCATGGGCGACCCGGCTTCGGTGGCGTGTCCGTCTTCCACCAGCTTGGCCGATGCGCGCAGGGTCATCATGACGTAGACGAAATAGATCATCACCATGATGAAGGCAATGCCGCCGCGCACCCAGCCTTCGCCATGCGGAATGAACATGGCGACAAAGGCGAGCAGAAAGGCCATGAGGAAGAAGTCGAGGTCACGCTTGAGCCCGGTTTTCTCGGGCGTGAGGTGGCCCTGGATGCCGCGACGCTTGAGCACGGCAAAGCCCATCAGGCTCAGCGACAGGGTCGACAACATCAGCGGCGCGCCCAAAATGGCGCCGACGCCGATTTCCTGGTTGACGGCGGCATTGCTCGTGCCCGCAAAAATGGCCAGCAGCGGCACCAGAGTTTCGGGCATGGCAGTGCCGACGGCGGCAAAGATGGAGCCGGTCACGCCTTCTGAAATATTGAGTTTCTCGCCGAGGTGTTCAAGCGCGTTGACAAAGATTTCTGCGGCCACGAGGATGACGAGCAGATAACCAAAGAGTTCGAGAAACAGCATGAGCGCCAGCCTGGAGGGAAAACGCGATACTACCAGCCCCGGAAACCCACCGACGGGTTTTGTGCGCCTCGCTGAGGGCGAGTATCACGCGCGCCTCACTGCATGCGCTGGTTTGGCTGTTGTGTTGTTCAGTTCGCCTCACTGTGGCGCATGCCGTGGCTGGAAGCGACTACTCCCCGATGCGCTGTTAGATCAGGCCAGAACGTTTTACGAAGTGGATGTGAGCGAAGCCACCGGAGTGGCCCGCTACTTCGGCATTTTTCATCTGCCTACGATCTATCTGTATCGCTATGGCGTGTTCCATGCCGAGTTGCAGTGCGAGGCCAAGGCTGATCGTGTCCGGCAGACTGTGTACGATCTACTGCAGGCGCCGGCGCAGGAGGAGCCGGAGTAAACCTGTAAGAATCAGAGCAAAAATCCGCGACCCAGAATCACGACGACAATCGTCAGTAAACCGATACTAAGATTGATGCCGATCAGCATGCGGATTTGTGCCAGCGCTGCGCCGCCGGCTTTCCAGTTCTGCTCACTCACCGCGCGCTTGAGCTTTTTGTAGGGCGCGAAAAACACGTGGGCGAAAAGCAGCATCATCACCACGCCGAGTACGAGCATGGCCAACGCGTAGTGCGGTATGCCAGTACCACTGATTTTCATCAGCATATGCAGACCGGTCAGCAGAACCAGCACCACGGATGCCCACACCCAAGGGAAAAACTTTCCGAACACGCCGGCCCACAAGGTCAGCCGCTGCGGCGGTTCGAGCACGATTGCTGCGACCGGGCGCAAGGCCATGTAGGCGAAGAACATGCCGCCCACCCAGATAACGACGCTCAACACATGTAACAACAAGGACAGGCTCATAGGATTTCCTTCAAAATAAAGTGGCTTGATCGAGAACAAGTTTAACTGGGGCAAAGCTGCGCCGGTGGTGCGGGCAGGCACCGTGCGCTTTCAAAGCGGCCATATGCACTGCGGTGCCATAGCCCATGTGTTTGGCGAATCCATAGGCGGGATAGGTTTCGTGCAGTTTGCACATGTACTGGTCGCGTGAGGTTTTGGCAAGAATCGATGCAGCCGCAATCGACGCGACCTTGTCATCGCCCTTGACCACGGCCTGCGAGCGCCATGCCCACTGGGGACAACGGTTGCCATCCACCCATACGTCGTCGGGCGCACGATGGAGCCCCGCGACGGCACGCTGCATGGCCAGCATGGTGGCATGCAGAATATTCAGTTGATCGACTTCTTCAACGCTGGCTTCGGCCACACACCAGGCGATTGCGTGCGTGCGAATTTCGTCGGCCAGGCGTTCGCGGGCGGCGGCGGAAAGTTTTTTAGAGTCGCGCAGGCCTTCAATGCGTTGATCGGGATCAAGCATTACCGCAGCAGCCACCACGGGCCCTGCCAAAGGCCCTCGCCCAGCTTCATCCACGCCGCACAAACCCAAAGGCCCCCAATGTAGCTCGATGTGCGTCATGACAGATAAGGATGGAGCGCTTCGGCAATGCGCGCGCTGGCGCCTTGCCGCAAGCTCATGTGCAGGGTGCGAAAAGTTTCATGCAGCTCAAGCCGGCGCGGCGCATCGTCAAGCCAGGCTAACGCATCATTGGCCAGCGCTTCAGGTGTCGCGGCGTCTTGCAACCGTTCTGGCACCACGAATTCACGCAACAACACATTGGGCAGCCCAACCCACGGCTGCAATGCCTGTTTCAGCATCATGCGTGCAGTTATTGCCGGCATACGATAGGTGATTACCATGGGTTTCTTGAACAGCGCGGCCTCGAGCGTGGCTGTACCAGACGCCACCAGCGTCACATCACACGCTGCCAACGCCGTGTGCGACTGCCCGGCCAAAACATGTAAGGGTAAATCCAGGCCTTGTGCGGCTTGTCTGATCAATTGCGCGGCGGCTTCATTGGCAGCGGGCACGACAAACTGCGAATCTGGATGATGTTTCAGAATTAACACAGCCGCATCGAACATCAAACGCGCGTGGCGGGCTACTTCACTCAATCGACTACCAGGGAGTAACGCAATAATGGGGCCCGACGCCAAGCCCAATGACGCGCGCGCGGCGGCCACATCAGGCTCCATCGGGATCACATCCGCGAGGGGATGGCCAACATAGGTGACGGGAATGCCTGCGTCCCGGTAAACCCTTTCCTCAAACGGGAAAACCACCAGCATTTGCGACACCGCCTGCTTGATGCGGTGGATGCGCTCGGGTCGCCATGCCCAGATCGACGGGCTGACAAAGTGAACGGTTGGAATGTCCGCGCGTTTGAGTTTCGCTTCCAGCGTGAAATTGAAATCGGGTGCGTCGATCCCCACGAAAACACGCGGCCGATCGTTCAGAAAATGACGGGCAATCCGCGAACGTATCCACAGTAATTCAGGTAAATGGCGCAGGACTTCGACATAGCCATTCACTGCCAGTTTTTCACTTGGGTAAATCGCTTCGACGCCGGCTTCGATCAGCCTGGGGCCGGCAATGCCTGCTGCGCGCAAGTTGGGATGTGCCTGCTTCAGCGCATTGATAAAATGCGCGCCAAGAAGATCACCAGAGGCTTCTCCAGCGACCAGGCCCAAATCCATCACCGAATAATGCCGCGTTTTGAATGCTCAAGAAAATCGAGCAGTTGCTGTACTTCGGCATGCGTTGCAGCGCTGAGCGCGAGTTGCGTTTGGGCTTCTGCCAAGGTGTTGCCTTCACGATAGAGTGTTTTGTAGGCACGCTTCAACGCTGTGAGCGACTCAGCGCTAAAACCGCGCCGCTTGAGGCCTTCGTTATTCAGGCCATGCGGTGCGGCAGGTTGCCCGGAAGCCATGACAAAAGGGGGGATATCCTTGAACACGACACTGGAAATACCTGTCATCACATGGGCGCCGATCTTGCAGAACTGATGCACCCCAGTGAAGCCGCCCAGAATCACCCAGTCGCCAATTTCCGCATGGCCTGCCAGTGAAGCATTATTTGCAAAAATGGTACGGTCGCCCACCACGCAATCATGCGCGATATGGACGTAGGCCATGATCCAGTTGTGCGAGCCGATCGTGGTCACGCCGCGATCCTGGATGGTGCCGATATTGAAAGTACAAAACTCGCGGATGACGTTATGGTCGCCGATTTCCAGTCGGGTCGGCTCGCCTGCGTATTTTTTATCCTGTGGCGCTTCACCCAGTGAGACAAAATGAAAGATCTGGTTGTGGGCGCCAATAGTCGTGTAACCAGTGATGACAGCATGGGCGCCAACCGTGGTGCCGGCGCCTATTTTCACATGTTCACCAATGATGCTGTAAGGACCGATCTCGACGTCATCGGCAAGCTGCGCCTTCGCATCGACCAATGCGGTGGGATGAATCTTGGCCATTTCAGGGTTTGTCGCGCAACGTCGCCATGAGCTCGGCTTCAGCCACCAGTGCCCCGTCAACTTCAGCGCGGCCCTTGTATTTCCAGATGCCGCGCATTTCACGCACGATTTCGACCTTCAGGATCAACTGATCACCCGGCTTGACCGGTTTTTTGAAACGCGCAGCGTCGATGCCGGCAAAATAAACGATCCCGATATCCTCGGGCGCGTACTCCTTGGTCTTGAATGACAAAATGGCCGCCGCCTGAGCCATTGCTTCCAGTATCAACACGCCCGGCATCACGGGCATGACAGGAAAGTGGCCGGGGAAAAACGGCTCATTGATGGTGACGTTTTTAAGCGCGGTGATGGATTTTCCGAGTTCGAGCTCGGTCACTTTGTCGATCAACAGGAAAGGGTAGCGATGCGGCAGGTACTGCATGACCTGCTCGATATCCATAATCATGATGCATTTTCCAATTCGTTAAGGCGTTTTTCAAGCTGCTTGATGCGGTCCGCCAGTTTGTCGAGATTACGCATGTGTACGGCATTTTTTTGCCAAACTGTGTGCTCGGAAAAAGGCAGCGCCGAGGTGTAGGTGCCGGCTTTTGGCAGTGACTTGGTAATCAGGGTGTTGGTTGAAATACGCGTACCGTCTGCAATATCGATATGGCCAAAAATCATGGCCGCGCCTCCTATCATGCAATGGCGACCAATTTTTGCGCTTCCCGCAATCCCGGTGCAGGCGGCTATCGCCGTATGCGCGCCAATGTGCACGTTATGCGCCACCTGAACCAGGTTGTCGAGCTTGACGCCCTCACCAATGATCGTGTCTTCAAGCGCACCGCGATCAATGGTTGTGCACGCACCGATTTCCACATCGTCAGCGATCAGGACGCGGCCAATCTGCGGAATTTTCTCCCACCCGTCTTCGGCCGGTGCATAGCCAAAACCATCCGAACCAATCACACAGCCTGAATGCAGGATGCACCGCTCCCCGACGACACATGCATGGTAAACGGTCACATTCGCGTGCAAATGACAATCCGCACCGATGCGCGCATGGTCACCGACAACGCAGTTGGGCCCCACGACCGTCCGGGCGCCGATATGCGCACCCTGTCCAATGACCGCTCCTGCTGCGATGCTGGCATCGGCTGCAATCACCGCATCGGCTGCAACGGTTGCCGCTGGATGTATGCCTGCCTGAGGACGCAGCGGGGGATTAAACAGCGCCGACACACGCGCAAAATACAAATAAGGATGAGGAGTGAGGATGCGCGGTAAATCAGTCGCATCGCGCGCATCATCAGGCAGGATGACTGCCCCCGCTTGAGTCGAGGACAGTTGGGCCAGATATTTGCTTTGGGAAACGAAGCCTATTTCTTCTGCCGTGGCGCGATCCAACGGTGCAACCTGGCACACGGTTCGAGCACCATCACCCACAAGTTCACCACCAAATTTGGCGACCAGGTCTGTCAGCGTGACTTGCATCGGATAGATGGAGGATTTCCCAAGTCTGGCTTATTTTCCGCCCAGCGCCTTCATCACACGGTCAGTGATATCGTTCTTGGGATCAACAAAGACCGCTTGCTCTACGATCAGGTCATACTTTTCGGCACGTGCGATTTCCTGGATGGCCTTGCGCGCCCGCTCCTGAATCTGCCCCAACTCTTCATTGCGACGGAGGTTGAGATCTTCACGAAACTCCCGACCCTGGCGTTGCAGGTCACGGTTGAGATTGCCCAGATCGCGCTCCTTGGTTTTACGATCACTGTCCGACATGGTCACGCCATCCTTGTCCAGTTGCGCCTGTATATCGCGAGCTTGCTTGGCGAGTTTCTGCAACTCCTGATCACGCGTAGCGAACTCTCGCTCGAGTTTCTTTTGGGCAGTAACGGACAGCGGTGCTTCACGGATCAAACGCTCGGTGTTAACGAACCCGACCTTGTCCGCCAGAACGGGGGTTGCGAAAAATGCAGACACCAGCACGACAGAAAGGGAAACGGCATACGACTTGAACTTCATCATCAAATACTCCAGTAACGGCTAACCTTAGAACACATTGCCCAAGGTGAATTGAAACACTTCAGATTTGTCGCCTGTCTTGCTGACAAGCGGTTGTGCCAAGCTGAATTTTAGCGGGCCGAGGGGCGAGACCCACAGCACGGCTACCCCAGCCGAATAGCGCAAGTCTCCGAACGCAAACTTTGTATACAACCCATTGTTGTCATTGGGTCCAAAAGCGGCACCTGCATCAACAAAGGCTGACATGCGCAACGACTGGTCATCCTTAAGTCCCGGCAAAGGGAAAAAGAGTTCCGCATTACCGACAACGCGTTTATTGCCTCCCAGTGCATCACCGTTGGCATCCTTGGGTCCTAGCGTACCGTTTTTGAAACCGCGTACTGAACTGTTTCCGCCTGCGTAAAAGTTCTTGAAGAACGGAAGTTCATCGCCCGCAAGACCATCGCCGATACCCACTTCACCGTTAAGCATGAGCGTAAATATTTTGTTCAGAGGGAAATAATGCTGTTGCTGATATGACAATTTGTAATACTGAAGACTGCCCGCAGGGGTTCCAATTTCCGCAGCCACACGCTGCAGCATGCCTTTGGTCGGGAACAAATAATTGTTGCGAGTATCACGCGCCCAAGACGTATCCAGGCGCACAGTTGTATCGTCGCGTGTGGATTTACCAATGCCCACGAATCGTTGATACGGGCTTGGGCCGGGTGGGGTTACATATGCAGGGTCGATTTCGAGCGAAGTTTGCTCGTAGGTCAGGCCGAATGAGATGGTATCGCGCTCGTTAAGTGGTACTCCTAACCGCATGCCTGCGCCATAGGTGGATGTTTTATACGCGCTTACATTATCGAGCGAGCTCGAATCGACATCGCGCCGGTACAGGTCATAACCCAGGCTGACGCCGTTCAGCGTGAAATAGGGATTGGTAAACGACAAGGCATACACCGTATTGACGCTGCCCGAGTTGATCTGTGCCGATAAACGATTGCCCGTTCCAAAGACATTGTTCTGGGTAACCGAACCCGACAGTACCAGCCCCTCGGATGAGGAGAAGCCCGCACCTAACAGAATGTTACCTGTGGGCTTCTCAGTGACGTTCACATTGACGTCGACCTGATCGGTAGTACCGGATACACCGGGCGTTTCAATATTGACTTCATTGAAAAAGCCAAGCCGGTTGAGCCGGTCACGCGATAAATTGATCTTTTCGGCGTCGTAGTACGCGCCTTCCATTTGCCGCACTTCACGACGCACCACTTCATCACGGGTTTTTGTGTTGCCCGCCACATTGACGCGACTTACGTAGACGCGCCGACCTGGGTCAACAAACAGGGTGAAGGCAACAGTTGCTTTCTCTCGGTCCAACTCAGGCACTGCATTGACGTTGGCAAACGCATAGCCATCATTTCCCAGGCGATCACCAATTTTCTTTGTGGTCTCGGTGAGGCGATCACGCGCGAACACCTCGCCCGGCTTGAACGTGATGAGCTTTTTCAACTCGGCTTCAGGTACCAGCATCTGCCCTGCAAGCTTGACGTCCGACACTTTGTACTGCGGGCCTTCGGTCACGTTGATGGTGATGTAAATGCCCTCTTTGTCAGGAGAAATCGAAACCTGACTGGAATCAACGTTAAATTCCAGATAACCGCGATTGAGGTAATACGAGCGCAAGATTTCAATATCTCCACTCAGGCGCGATTTGGAGTATTGGTCATTCTTGGTGTACCAGGTCAGCCAGCCCGGGGTGGTCGAGGTAAACAGACCCAGCAACTCTTTTTCTTTGAAGGCCTTATTTCCAACGATGCTGATTTGCTGGATTTTAGCGCTACTCCCTTCGACCACATCAAACTGCACGGCAACCCGGTTGCGCTCGAGTGGAGTCAAAGTGGATTTGATTTCGACTGCGTATTTTCCGCGATTGAAGTACTGACGCTGCAATTCCTGCTCGGCCTTTTCCAGCAAGGCTCGGTCGAGTACGCGACCCTCTGCCAGTCCTGTCTGCTTCAGACCGGCTTTCAAGTCTTCTTCGGAAAACTCCTTGATCCCTAACAGGGTGATTTTCGAAATGGAGGGGCGTTCTTCAACGGTGACAATCACGACGCCATCGCGCGCTTCCAGTCTTACATCCTTGAAAAATCCGGTGGCGTAGAGTGCCTTGATCGCCGCTGCGGTTTTTTCGTCGGTCATCATCTCGCCGACTTTCACCGGCAAGTAGCTGAATACGGTTCCTGCCTCGGTACGCTGAATGCCCTCGACCCGGATGTCCTTGACGATAAATGGCTCTTCGGCAAAAACAGGCTGCACGACGAAAACGGCAGCTAGAGCAAGCGTCAAACGGTTCAGAATCATGTTTATTTCATCCACCTATCAGGCGTTGCAAATCGTTGAACAGGGCAAAAGACATCAACACTAGCAGAAATGCCATGCCGATTCGGCTGCCTATTTCCATGGTGCGTTCAGACACGGATCGACCCGTGAAAACTTCCGCCACATAATACATGAGGTGACCCCCATCCAGTAACGGGATCGGCAGCAGATTCAACACACCCAGGCTCACGCTCACCAGCGCCAAAAAACCCACAAAACTTATCCAGCCAAGCGCAGCACTCTGCCCGGCATAGTCAGCAATGGTCAGGGGGCCGGACAGGTTTTTCCAGGACACTTGCCCCAATACCATACGCCCCATCATTTCGAGGGTGAACAGACTCATGTCCCATGTTTTGATGGCACCTTGCGCCAACGCATCGAGCGGACCGTACCGTACTTCGGTCATCAATTTAGCCCGCATGGCTTCGTCAACGTGCGGTCCTGCTCCGATCTTGCCAACGCGCTGACCGGCTTCGTCCACGGCATCAGGCACCACCGTCAAGGTTGCACGATGCCCTTTCCGCACATACTCAATACTTAAGGGCTTGGCAGGATGCTGGCGTATCAACTCCACCCAGGCCTGCCAGTGTGCAACGGCTTGGCCGTTGGCAGAACCCAGCCGATCGCCGGGCTGAAAGCCCGCGCGTTCGGCAGCGCCATCAGGGAGTACTTTTCCAATCACCGGCTCAATTTCCGGATCGAAACGTACAATCCCCATGGGACGCAGGGTATCCCGCTCGAGGTTCTCAGTTTCGACAGGTTGCGCGTCAAGTTTTACGCTGCGACCGTCTGCCAGCACCAACACTGCCGGGTCGCCTGCCACCCCGGTTCGCAGCAGGTTCAGCCGCAGGTCCTGGAATGAAAGGGTTTCGCTACCATTGACGCTCCGTATTTCGTCGCCTGCTACCAACCCCGCCTTTGCTGCGATGGTACCCGCTGGCGGCTCGCCGATCATGGGTTTGAGCGCAGGCAATCCATGCATGA
>JAAFGW010000049.1 GCA_010365175.1 Sulfuriferula multivorans
CGGAACAGCGAGCCGGTAAGAATGGGGGTAGCTGCGAGCAGACCAAACTCGGTTTCATTGAGGCCAAGGTTGGCCTTGATCGGTATGCCGATAATGGAAAACATCACCCACACCGCAAAGCACACGGTGAAAGCCAATGTGCTCAGGGAGAGTACGGAAATCTGCTGTTGAGTTTGCGTGGCCACATCATCCCCCTAAGATTATTAACCGATTCGTTTATCTGAATATCGGATCTAAGTGTATGCGCCTGAGTGATTATGAAAAGGGGTTGAAAATAGCCATAAACCGGGTGGCTACCTACTAATAGGTAGGGGTGGTACTTACGTAAGCTGATGTATTTATGTTGAATGTATCGATGATGCGCAGTGCGGATCGGCGTGCCTGGAATAATGTGGGTAACCCTTAAACCTCGCGCGCCGGCCGCTGGTGGCCATGGTATATTTTGCATCGTGGTGATGCTGTGGTCTTGGTTGACCAGAGCGGTTGCAGTCACGCCATGCCATGTCGGCAACCTGTCGCATCGGCCCACTGAACCCGGAAACTTTATAAGGGCCCGGTACAACAGGAGTTATTAATGAAGATGACATCGCTCGTTCTAGCCGTTTCGCTCACGGTTCTATTGGCCGCTTGCGGAAAGCAGGAGAGTGCTGCGCCGGAAGCATCTGTCCCCGCAGTGCCTGAGGCAGCCGCGCCCGCAGTGCCTGAGGTTGCCGCGCCCGCTGCGACTGAGCCAGCCATGGCCGAGCCTACGCAAGGCAAGAGCGTGTTCAACAAGACTTGCGCGATGTGCCATGCAGTAGGTGCTGCCGGTGCGCCGAAACCGGGCGATCAAGCTGACTGGGCGCCACGGATTGCACAAGGTGTTGATGTGCTCTACAAGCATGCGCTTGAAGGATTTACTGGCGCTAAAGGCGTAATGCCTGCGCGGGGTGGTGCTGCAACACTGGCTGATGACGAAGTCAAGGCAGCGGTTGACTACATGGTCGCGCAGTCAAAGTAATAAGCAGATTGTCGCTATTACGGTTTTGCATGGAAGTGCGATCGTGATAAAGACAAACGGGGGAGATGCAGATCTCCCCCGTTTTTTTATGGCCGCAGCGCGCACACCTTGCCACGGTTAACGTCGACTGTTAGAGGGTGTCCTGGATCCCGTACATGGGATCATCCAGCAGGGTGCGAATAAGTTTCTGGAGATTCTCTTCCGGCGATAGGTCGGGGCGAGTAATCGGGTCCGCAATAACGTGCCCTGCCGCGTCGTGGAAGTGGTTTGGAAAAGTGGCAAGCTCTGGGTGGAGCGGGGCGGTATCGATGCCGGATTCGGCCTCGCCATAGCGCCAGCGCAGTGAATAGGCATCGACGGAAGCATAGCGGACGTCCAGCGTCACCCCGTTCTTCAGGCGGACAATCATGGCATCCTGCTTGTGTTCAACCGGGGCTTCGAGCGCATCGCCAAAAGCGGCATCGATTGCCGAACCGAGTTCAAAATGAAGACTCATGACTGATTAGCCTTTTTCAGGCGCTCGCTGACTAATGCTCGAACCATTTCCCGGGTGTCGTCAAGAATTCGGGCCGCGAGATACTGTTCATAGGCTGGATGCTCCGCCACCGCACCGTCCTGGATTTGTTGCAGCAGGGCCGCTTCGTCTTCTGCAGCATAGGCTTTGAGCACAGTCAGTTTGTTTTCGCGTATTTCATAGGCCAATTTCGACAATGAATCGATTTCGGCGGCTTCGTCTGGGTCAATGTTTTCAAAGAAATTCGACATGGCGGTTAATGAATGCTGTCGTGAAGAACACCACCATCGAGCACCACCATGTCTGAGGTGATAGCGGCAAAACGATAAACCTTGCCGCCGTACTCGGCAGAAAATTTCGCTGCATCGGATTCCAGCGCGAAGCTGGCGATCGTCGGTCCCATGGAGCCGTCCCGCTTGCTGCCGTAGACATACCAGGCATTGTTTGCATCGATCCAGTGACCGCGTGGTGCGTCCCAGTCTGCCTTGCCCATGTCCTGCACAAATACGCCGCGCACGGCTCGGACCTGTTCGGGATTGAGAATCATGTGGAACATTTCCACGGTATCGCAGAAGTAGTCCGGGTCGGTCTGCCCGGCGTAATGGATCTGCGCCTTGGGACCGGGATAATCGGCGAGCAGCATGCCATCCAGGCTACAGGACGTGCCCTGGTTGATTTCCAATGGAGCGACAGCGGTTGGCGTTGCGGACTGCCCGCAGGCCGTCAGCGCGGCCGCAGCCAGAGCAGCGAGAATAAGGGTGGGTCGTACCAGATTCATTGACGAAATCTCCAGGTTGCAATAGCCAACGGTGCCGCAATCCAGCCGAGCATCACCAGACCCAGCAGCCAGGGATTGGCCAGTGTGGGCGGAAAAACAGTTGCCAGTCCGTACATGGAACGCACATCGGCCAGGGTGAAAATGTTGAGAATGCGGAACACGTCGGCGGGGTTCGCCAGCAACAGATAGGGGAAGATTTCACCGCCCCATTGCCCCCCGGAGGCGACCAGCGCACCGAGCAAAAGCAGATCGAACACCAGTACGAAGAAAAACCACATGGCGATCGCGAGCCCCGACGCGCGGGTGCGGTCGGCGGCGAACACCGACAGCATCACGGCCAGGCTCAGGAACGCACAGCCCAGCAGCACCGAACTGAGCATGAAGCCGAAATAATGAATCAGGGCGTTGAAATCGAGCTGTGCCGACAGCAGGATCGCCACCAGGCCAAATCCGGCTACGGTGGAGAAAGTCAGCGCGGCAGCCAGGCCGAAGTATTTTCCGAGCAGGATTTCCAGACGGGTGATGGGCATCGACAACAGCAGGTCGAGCGAGCCGCGTTCGCGTTCGCCGACGATGGCGTCGAAGCCCAGAATCAGAGCAATCAGCGGGATCAGGTAGATGACCAGGCTGACCAGGCTGGCGATGGTGACATCGATCGACCGGAAGCCGACGTCGCCTTGTTGCGCCGCGCCGAAGTAGGCGATGACCAGTGCGAAGGCGGTGAATATCAGCGCCACGGCCAGTACCCAGCGATTGCGGATGCGGTCCCAGAATTCCTTGCTGGCAATGGTGACGATTTGTGCGATTTCCATGCGGGTTCTCTAATCCGAAAAGCCGAAGAACACGTCTTCGAGCGAGGGTTCGCGCACGGTCAGGTCACGCACCCGGCCATTCAGCGTGGCCAAAGCTTCGATCACCGCCATTTTGACTTCGCGCTGGCACTGCACGGTCACATGATCGTCGTGTGCCTCGATGGCTTTCACCGGCAGGTGGCTGAGTGCAGCACGCACTGCCTCGAAATCCTCCGGCGCGACGCGCACGGTGAACCACAGCGGCAGGTCCATCTGTTCACGCAAGGCCTGTACGGTTCCCGTGGCCTGTATTCTGCCGGCGGTCATGATGGCCAGACGATCCACCCGTTCCTGAATCTCGGCAAGGATGTGGGAGGTGATCACCATCGTCACGCCTTCACTGCGAAGCTGACGCAGGATGGCGTAGAAGCTGCGGATTGCCTCCGGGTCAAGGCCGGTGGTGGGCTCGTCGAGAAACAGGATGCGCGGCTTGCCGAGCAATGCCTGGGCAAATCCGAGGCGCTGGCGCATGCCCTTGGAGTATTCGCGCACCCGCCGCTTCGCCGCCTGCGCAAGACCCACGCGCTCGAGCGCTGGGCCGCATTCGGTCGCTGCCACGCCTTTCAGGCGCGCGAAGAACTGCAGTGTTTCGAGACCGCTCAGGTTGTCGTACAGCACGACATTTTCCGGCAGGTAGCCAATCGTGCGCCGCACCTTGCGAAAATTGCCGCCGCTGACCTGCACGCCGTCGATCCGGATCTCGCCTGCGGTGGCGGTGATCAGACCGAGCATCATCTTGAATAACGTGCTCTTGCCGGCACCGTTGTGGCCGATGAGTCCGAACAATTCACCGGCGCGGATGTCGAGGTCGACCCCGTCGACCGCATGAATCGGCCCGTAGTGCTTGTGCACGTCGCGCGCGATGATCACCGCTGGTTTCGTTTCAGTTTGCATGAGGAAAATAGCGGCCTAGCCAGGGGCTCCAGTCAGCGTGATGCGGCTTCATTCGCGGCTTTGAATCAACGACGCTCGGTGCACGCAGCAGGGGAAACTGCTGGCTGACCAGCCGCAGCGTCTGCACCGCCGGACTGGCGAGCAGCAGCTTCATCATCGGATGTTGCCAGGATAATCGGTCAACCAGATCGTTGGCCTCGTATTGCACGTCACCGATGCCATCACCGTTGCGGTCCCAGCCCACATAATTGCTCCAGTAGTTGCCCCCACCGACACCCCAGGCCACATCTCGACTCGCCACGTACTTGATCTGGGTACGATTCGAAATGAAGTCGTTGCCTTCGACCTGGTTGCGGTACGACCCCGCAGCCAAGTGCACGCCCACGGCGTTGTCCACGATCAGATTGTTGCGAATGACGTTGTACTCGGCATCGTAGATGAAGAAACCGCGCGTATTGCCGGCGACAATATTGCCTTCGATGACTGAATCCTGGATGGTCCGCAGCATGATGCCATGATCCGAATTGCCCCAGGCGCGGTTGTTGCGGACCACCTGGTTGCGAGTCATCATCAGGGCGAGACCGCCGCGGTTGTGGTACGAGTCGTTGCCTTCCCACACGTTGTTGTGCGAGTTCATGTAGTGGGTGCCATAGCGAGCATTGTGGATGCGATTGTTGCGAAACACTGCGTGGTGCGAAACATCCACATAGATGCCGTCGCGCACGAAGCTGATGTTGTTGCCGATGATCTGTGCGCCTTCGGTGTTGTAGAGCTGGATCCCGTTGCCGCGTCGTGCCGATGGATAATCGCGTTTACCGGTGATGATGTTGTGGTCGATCTTGATGTCCTTGACTGTCTCGATATATATCCCAAACAGGTTGTAGGTCAGATCGCAGTTGCGCACCACGGCACGATGCGCGCCGGGACGAATATAGATGCCGGCATTCTGGTCGATCAGGCTGTCGCCCGAGTCGCGCACGATCAGCCCCTCGATCACCACATCTTCGGCGGTGACGCGTATGGTATCGCCCTGTTTGTCGGCGCTTATCGTGGGGCGATCCACACCGGTCAGCGTCAGCGGTTTGTCGATCAGCAGGCGCTCGTGATAGGTGCCGCGTTCCACTCGCACGACGTCGCCGGGCCGGGCGTGCGCAATCGCCGCAGCGATGGACTCGCCCGGGTGCACCGTCAACACGTCAGCCCAAACACTCCCTGCTGCCAGCAGGCAGGGCAGGGCGACAAGAAAAGACCGCTGCCAGACGCTTAATACAGCCATTGCAGAGACGGCAGGCCTTGCAGGAAATCCAGCACCCCCGTGCCTTTCATCAACAGGAACAAGACGATGGCGATCAGCAGGTTCTTGAATGCCACATATGAAGCCATGTCCGCCCATGATGCCGGGACCAGATTGCGCCCCCACCACGGGCCATCCTTGACATAGGGTTTGCAGCGCATGCGCACCACCAGTTCGTACACGCTCCAGGCCAGCCACCAGCCCAGCACGATACCCGTGCCAATACTGCCGGCCGCACCAAGCACCCACACCCAGGTCACGAGTACGGTCAGAGCGAACGTAGCCGCCTGTAATAAAACCGGCTGCTGGAATACCTGGCGACTCCATGGAAACGCGTGATCGAAGAACTCCTGTCCGATGAAGGCGGGCAGGCTTGGACGAGTCGTGGCGGTAGGTGCGACGGCGGCCGGCATGATAGGAATGATGGGAATGAAATAGCCATCCGATCCGATCGCGGTCAGCGGTTCTCCAGCCTTGGTGCGGCGTTTGCGTTCCTGTGCCAGCGGTGGGCAGGCATGGTCATCGTAATACAGCACCTGACAATCCAGACATAGCAAGCATTCGCGCTGATCGATGCGACCGCTTGCGTCGATGGCCTGCGAACCGCAGCCAACCGCACACGCGGCACAGGGACCGCATTCCTGCTTGCGCTTGAGGCCCCACCAGCGGAAGGTGGAGGGGACTGCCAAGGCGGCGCCGAGTGGGCACAAATACTTGCAGAACGGGCGTTCAAAGAACGCCGAAGCAACCAGCAAGAGGATCCAGAACGTCACGAACGGCCAGGAGCGGTTCCACACGCCGACCAGGAAAGTGGTTTTAAAGGGTTCAATTTCGGCGAGTTTTTCAGCCAGTCCGATGGAATAGAAGGACACTGCGAGCAGGATGGCAAAAATGCCGTATTTGAGCCATTTCAAACGATCATGCCAATTCTGCGGCAGCAGATGGCGTTGATAGCGCTTGAGTCCCAGCTTGCCGGCCACGTGGTAGACCAGCTCTGCAAGCGAGCCATAGGGACACATCCAGCCGCAGAACATGCCGCGTCCCCAGAAAAACACGGAGACGATGATGAAGACCCAGAACAGGAAAACGAACGGATCGGACAGAAACAATTCCCAGCGCCACTCAAACAGAATGGCGTGGAACCAGGTCAATACTTGCGTGATGGAAGGTACGGCCAGCAGATAAAATCCGACGAAGCCAATTGATGTCGCCCACAGGAAGTATTTGGGGATGTCCTTCCAGCGTTTGTCTTTCATGGTTGAGCGCCGCACCAGCTTGTCGCGCAACGCATACACTGCGCCCGCCGCAGTGAGCCAGAGCAGAAACAACACGACATCGACCTTGCGTGATTTCCACACGGTTACCCAAGTCGCTTCCGGCTCGATGATTTCCGGACGTCCTCCCTCAAGATAGCGGCCGGGCAGCCAGTATTCGCGGCCAAAATTGACAAAGGTCCGGGCGCCCGTCTGCGGGTCCATCTTGTTGGCCAGAAATACCAGATTCCAGGGATAGGCCGCACTGAATGTCGGCGAGCGGATGATGAAGATGGCCGACTCATGGTAGGACGGGGCACCGGCTGCCTTGATCCCATACAGGTTGAGATAGTCCAGATCACGGAAGGTGGAGGTATCCATGTCCTGAGCCACCTGCACCCGATCATAAATACCGCCGCGCACAAAGCCCGAGCCCTTGAACGATTCCACCCCGTTGGCGATGAGGAAAATGGCATGCTCACCGGGCTTGAGCCGGGACATCAGGCTTTGGTAGACGTCATCGCCAAGCACGCTGCGTCCTACCACCGGGGCATTGAGATAGCCAAAATAAATGTCAATGTAGGGCTGGTCCGAGCGCGGCATGCCGACTTCTGCGGTGCTGACCATGAGCCGCTGGACGCTGCCATTCTTGACTAGGGCATTCCAGTCCAGATTACCCTCCACCTTGCTGAATATCGCCTGGGGACGGACGGTGGGTTCAATGATGCCCACCTGCCTTGCGATCGCCAGGCCGCTGCGCAGGATGACCTGGTTTTCCGCAATCACGGTCACGGTGGCTCCGGTGATCGCATCCAGGCCGATGACCCCCTGGCCGGTACTCGTGCCCACCTCGATTTTTGAACCGACAAATTTGCCCCGATATTGTTTGACAAACTTGGTGAGCTCCGCCTCGGGTATCCCCAACAACAGGATGGGCTCGGAGTGTTTGAGTACCCGCACACCCGTCACAATGCCCTGGGTGTCCATGCCGATCAGGGTCACCACGGGCTTGCCCGAGTAGGCAGGAATGTCCACGATGTCCGTGGACAGGAAAACGTAACCGATCAGCTTGCGATCGCCATGCTCGTTATGGCTGTCTTTCTTTTCACGATCGTCTGACTCGCCATGATCGTCTTTCCTGCTTTGGTAGGCCTCGACATAAGCCGGTTTGCCCATGCGACGGGAAAAGCTGTCAGCACCAGGCAGCACGTCCTTGCAGGGGACATAGGCGCAAAGATCCGGATCGGTGGACAACTGAACGGGCAGCGGCGCTTCATAGGATGCGCCTGGCTCAGCGGCTGCAGTCAGCCCACTAGCACAAAAAACAAGAATCGTTGCAAGCAAACGAACGAAGCGTGCGGAAGAAAATTTCGATGTCATGAAAAAACCCGCAGGTTGTAAAGCGGTATCGATGATATCCGCAGATCACGCGTAATCATCAAGCTTGCCGAATAGAGCTATCCATGAGGTCAGCAATCGTGATCAAACCACCCCTCACATGTAACTGAGAGGGGTGAAGGTGATTATCAGGCCTCGACAATCATGCGGGTACGCATTTCCAGGTGCAACGCATGACAGAAGTTGGTGCAGTAACACCAGTAAACGCCGGGTTTGTCAGCAATGAACGTGACCGACTTGGTTTCCTGCGGATTGACGATGAACTGGATGTCATGCTTCGGAATCGCGAAGCCGTGGGTCAGATCCTCCACCTTGTCCAGGTTGGTCAGGATGAGGGTCACTTCATCGCCCTTCTTGAGCTTGAACTCGCGCAAGCTGAAGGCGGGTGCCTGGCTGGTGAGCTTGACGGTCACCTTCTTGCCATTGCGGAACACGCCTGATTCCTTGGGATCCTTGACCGCCAGCGGGAAATCATCAAGGTTGTAGATCTGGCGCGTCTTGATGATGTCGCGACGGACGATGATCGAATCGTGCGGCTCCGAATACACCGAGTGGTCGGCCACCAGCTTCATCTTGTCACCACTGATGTCGATCAGCTGAGCTGTTTCGGCATGCAGCGGACCCACCGGCAAGAACCGGTCTTTGGAGAACTTGTTGTCCGACACGAAGTAGCGACCGTCCGATTCCCGTGTTTCGCCCATCGAGGTGAAACCATGGCCCGGCTGGTAATGCACGTCGATGCGATCGAGCACCACCTTGGCATTCTTGTCGCCCTTGAAGGCCTTGATGGCCGCTTCCACGTTCCACTTCACGATCTGGCTATCGAGGAAAAGCGTGGTGTAGGCATTGCCCTTGTTGTCGAAACCGGTGTGCAGCGGGCCCAGTCCGATCTCGGGCTCGGCCACCACGGCATCGCGCGAGTTGGCCAGCGCGCCGTCAAACCATTTCAGTACCTGAGCGTGTTCAATCACCGAGGCTGTCGGTGAAAGCTTGCCGGCACAGGCGTAATACTTGCCGTCCGGGCTGATGTTTACACCGTGGGGGTTCTTCGGGATTGGCACATAGCAGGTCAGCGCGGTCTTCGGGTCCTGATTGGCGGCCTTCGTTCCATCCACCACCGGCACCTTGGAACTGCCGATCGTGCGTACCTTGCCCGCTTTAACCGCCTCTTCGATACGGGCCACATTGAAGAACAAGCAGGCGTCCATCTCTTTTGCCATCATGTCTTCATAATGAACGCCCATCTCGGTGTTGTACTGATTGGTCGCCGCCAACTTGCCGTCGTAGGACGTCGCCACCAGATCGCAGTTGCCGTCGATCAGCACCTGCCAGCGCACGTCCATGGTGTTGGAGTCGACACAAGTGAACAAGGATTTATACTTGCTGCCGTCTTCCAGGTCGTGCCCGTCGTTGGGAAGAGGAAGCGAGAACTCGGCGCCGCAGAACACACGGGTGGTGTGGTTGATGCTGGGGTCGACCGGATCGCGCTTGTCGGGAAAGGTGCCGTGAAAGCCCTGGATGTTGGGGATATCGATGATTTTTTCGCATTCCATGGTATCCATTCGGATGCGAGCAAGGCGGCTATGGATCTTGTCGTTGACGAACATGTATTTGCCGTCGTAGGTGCCGTCGGAATAGGACTGGTGCACGTGGTGCGTGTCGCCTGTGACATATTTCGGCGTTCCGTTGGGTTTGGTGCCGAGTATGGCCTTGGATTCATTGGTGATGCCCCAACCCACCAGGGCATCCATATTGAACACCGGGATACGCTTCAGTTCGCGGCCGGAGGGCAGACCATAGATACGGACTTCGCCCGAATGGCCGCCACTGGAAAATGAGTAATATTCATCAAGCTGGCCAGGCGGAACTTCGTACTTGCCGAACTCGGCGGACGCTTCGGCCTTGGCTGTTGGCGCGGCTGAAGGAACCGATTCCTTGTTGCAGCCAGACAAACCCACCGACAGACCCACGCCGGAGAGCCCCACCAGTGCGGTGGTGTTCAGGAATTTTCGACGGCCGTGGTCGAGTTGCGTATCGGATTTTTTGATGTCGTCCTGTGTCATGATTGCCTGGCTCCCTTTTGCTGATCAATTAAACATTGCTGCCGGTTAATGCATTAAGGGCAAGCCCATAAACTTGGATCTGATGGACGCCCGTAAAAAAAATTCTGCGACAAAATGCCACATGCGGAATATAGCAAACAGGAAAAGCAGATGCGATGGTATTAATAATAGACAAGCTGAAATTCGCATGAACCGAACAGCGTAACTACCTCCTTAGAGGTAGGGTGGGTAGTTTGTAACTGACTGATTTAAAAAAACATGCAACGCGTAAAATGACGCAACTATGTATTTGTAATGCATCGGAGGTATTTTTCTTGGAACACGCACATAAGCGCATATGAATGCCAAACGCGGATTCTTGCAGCACTCATTACTGCTGAAGCTGGGCGGCGCACTTGCGCTGATCGCCTGCCTGGCCATCCTCGGCATGGCCAGCTCGGGCATCATCGCCGAGTCGGTGCAGGGCAGTGGCGAAGTGATCAACCTCGCTGGAAGCCTGCGGATGCAGGCTTACAAAATGACCAACCTTGCGCAGTTGTCCCAGCGTGGTAGCAGAAGCGAACAGCTACGCAAGGAAGTGGAAGGATTTGAGCGCAAGCTCGCTGATACACGTATTTCTGCATTGCTGCCCATCCAGACGGAAACACCGCTGACACAAAGCTATGCCCGCGTGCAGATGCGCTGGCAGCAAATCAAGCCTGTGTTTTTATTGGGAATCGAAGAAGGCGCCCTGAAACCGGAGGTCATCGCTGTCCTGGCTGATGACATCGAATCATTTGTTGTAGACATCAACGACCTGGTTAAACAAATCGAGCAGGACACCGAAGCGAAAATCAGGGTGCTGCGCATGGTGTTGGGTGCGGCCTTGCTAATGACACTACTGGTGGGGGCACTGACGCTGATATTGGCGCGCAATGACTTGATTCTGCCGCTGCGCGACCTGCTGTCATTTGCAGCCAATGTTGGGCGGGGCAATCTCGCTATACGAACCGAGCACACCGGCAGCGACGAACTGGGTCGGCTGGGTCAGGCCTTTAATATCATGGCAGAAGATCTTTCCAGGCTGTATCAAAACCTGGAAGGGCGGGTCGCGGAAAAGACCGCCGAACTCACCATTGCAAATCGTTCGCTTGAACTGCTTTATCACTCCATCGCCCGGCTCTATAACGGTCCGGTGGCGCACGACACTTACGCCATTCTGCTCAAGGATCTGGAAAACGTGCTGGGGGTCGGTCATGGGCTGGCTTGTCTGGTAGAAACCGGCGAGGACAAGGCCCAAGTGATTGCCACGACGCTGCAGCCTGGCAAGGGCGATGCCGATATGTGCGGACTGATGAGCTGTGACGAGTGTCTGTCGCATCCCAATCTGGTGGTTCACCTAATGACTGATGGCCGACGCATCCTGACGCTTCCACTTAAGGACGCGGAAAACCATTACGGTGTGCTGCAACTGGAAATGCCACCCAACAAGGAGCTGGCCCATTGGCAGACCCAGTTGCTCGAGGCCTTGTCGCGCCATATTGGCATTGCGATCGGCACGGCCAGGCGCGCTGAACAGGGTCGGCGACTGTCCTTGCTGGAGGAACGTGCCGCGCTCGCTAGGGAGTTGCATGATTCCCTGGCGCAATCGCTTGCCTACATGAAAATCCAGGTGAGTCGCCTCAAGCCCTTGATCGACAATCCACAACGCTCAGGCGAAGCCAAAGAAGTGCTGGAAGAGTTGCGAGACGGTCTCAACAGCGCATATCGCCAGTTACGTGAATTGCTCACCACATTTCGGTTGCGTATCGACGGCGAGGGACTGGCCAGCGCATTGGGCAATACGGTGGCCGAATTCACCAACCGCAGCACGGTTGCAATCACGCTGGATGTTCATCTGGCCGGAAGTGCACTCACACCCAATGAAGAAATACACGCGCTGCAAATCGTCAGGGAAGCCTTGTCCAATGTGTTGAACCATGCGCAGGCGCGTCACGCGCACGTCAGCGTGAACTGTGACAGTGATGGTTCGGTGACGGCGATTGTCAGTGACGACGGGATCGGCATTCATGAAGTTGCCGGCACCCACCATTACGGTATGGCCATCATGGAAGAACGGGCACGTAATCTGGAGGGTCAGTTAAGCGTCGAAAATCTGCCCGATGTAGGCACCCGCGTGACCCTACGCTTTACTCCGAGCACCCGGCGCAGCGCTACCATTCCTATTCACTCAATCCATGCAGACCTGAATCCATGAATCTGGCCGAACCACAATCCATCCTGATCGTTGACGATCACCCCTTGTTTCGCAAGGGCGTCATCCAGTTGATTCAGGCCGATCCGGGGTTTCGATTTGTTGGCGAAGCCGCCAGTGGAAAGGAGGGGATTCAACTCGCAAACTCTCTGCATCCGGACATGATTCTGCTCGATCTGAACATGAAGGACATGAGCGGAATCCAGGTACTGAAAATCATCAAGGATGCCGATCTGGATTCGCGCGTCATCATGCTCACCGTGTCGGATCACCCTGAGGATCTGATGGCCGCATTGCAAGCCGGCGCCGACGGCTATCTGCTAAAAGACATGGAGCCGGAAGACCTGATGCAACAGTTGGGCGAGGCCGCACGTGGCAGGATCACTATCAGTGAAAACCTCACGCAATTACTGGTGGCTTCTCTGCGCGACAAGAACCGACCCACCAGTCTGAGCGAAGCCGGTCTCACCGAGCAGGAAGGCCGTATTCTCGAACACCTGATCGATGGCAAGAGCAACAAGTTGATCGCCCGCGATCTGGGCATTGCCGAAGGCACCGTGAAGGTTCACGTTAAACATGTATTGAAGAAGCTCAACCTGCGTTCACGTGTTGAAGCAGCGGTATGGGCCGACCGTTGCCGCAGACAAGCAGGTAGCTGAAATCGCATCGCGCCCCCGAGCGCGCATTCCGTTTTTTCAGAGTCGTCTATCTCGAATAAGAGGATGGGCCTTGTTTGAAAGAAGGGCGGAATTTCGATTGCTGAAATCTGCAACCGTGAAGTCGCGATTGCAGAGAAATGGCTTTCTATGAAGGCAGCCGCGCAATTGATGCGCACGCACCAAATTGGAGATCTCGTGGTGTCCGAGTACAGGGCTGGACGCAGACAGCCGCTCAGCATCGTCACGCTGGATGATCTGATGAGCCTGCTGGCGGAAGAAATGACCGAACTGGCTCAACTCATTTCGCATGAGCGGCAGCGCGAGGCAACTGTCCGATCCTGGAAATTGGCATGCATCGGACAGTGGGATGGGTCGCTGCAACTATCTGATAATCGGCCTCTGGGGTGTCCATTTAACCGGAGTTGAGCGTAGACTGGCGTAATGGGCCGTCCCCACGCCAGCACACACTACCCCAAGTCTCT